>JAISRY010000011.1 GCA_031273385.1 Tannerellaceae bacterium
TTTGATTTTCAGGAGATTACGATTCGTCGTCTTTATAACCGAGCGCAAGCAAGAACGTCATGTCGACCGAGCGCAGCGAGTGGAGACACCTCCGATCGCACCCGCCTGCCCTTTCGATCGGAGGTGTCTCCACTCGCTGTGCTCGGTCGACATGACGTTCTCCCGCTCGGTCCCCCTAACGAGATTGCTATCGCCGTCATTTCCCTTTTTGATAAACCTGGTTTATTGGGTACTCGCAATGACGGGTACTATTTTAATGCGTTGACTCCGTCAATTATGGGCTGGGGTTTTGTATTCTTCCCACAGTGCGGAGGCGATGATGTCGTGCGTTTGTGCGGCGAGCTGGTTCAGCCCTTTGTGGGAGGGGTCGATCCCCTCGGTCGGGACGGGGGGGTGGATCGTCATCTCCATCCGGTGGGGCCTGACTTGCAGGGTGTGGATGGGCAGTACGTCGTAGGGGCCGTTCAGCGTGATGGGGATCACCGGGAGGCGCTGGTCGAACGCCATCTGGAAAGCCCCCTTTTTAAAACGCCCCATCTTTCCCGTATACGTCCGCGAGCCCTCGGGGAATACGACGACCGAAGCATGGTTCTTCAACGACTTCTCCGCCTCGGTCACACTGCGGGCAGCCGCTTTGGGCGTCGAATTGTCGACGAAGATAAACCCTGCCGCCCGGCAAGCCGCACCGACAAACGGGATCTTTCCTATGCCGGCTTTCATCACCCACTTGACGGGGACGCCCAGGAAACCGTAGATCAGGAAGATGTCGAACGCTCCCTGGTGGTTGGACACGAAGACGTAGGATTGTTTGCGCCGGAGATGCTCCCGTCCGTATACCTTAACGGGGCACAGGGCTAAGTAACAGGTCAGCCGCGACCAGATCATCCCCGGATAGTACGAGAAGACTTTCTCGCCCCCCAGGAGACAACCGGCAATGGTCGTCAATGCTGTCAGAAAAGTTAATACAAGGAATACAGGCATAATTAGTAGCCAAAGATAAAGGAGGTATACGATACGTCTCATTTTAAGTCTGTGTTTATTGTACAAATATAAAGGCTAAATTTGATCATGGCCATATTTTTGTTCTAAAATATTTTTACAATCGGGTTATTATTGCTTTATTTGCGGTGAAAATAGAAAATAATTATAAACATCTATAAGCCATGAACAGTTTGTTGAAATATTTAGGAGTGATTATACTCCTTATCGGTGTGATAATTCTTGCTTTGCCGACATTTACCGGCGGCAGGACAAGTAATTTGATCCTCCTTTCAGGCCTTGCTGCCATCGTTATTGGCTATTTCGCTCATATTATACTGAATAAGAAAGTAGAATAGCAGACCGGAAAGTTCCTTGCCTGGAAAGAGAAAGAGGCTGGCTCCGAGGGAATCCCCCGAGGCCAGCCTTTTTTCTATACTATTGTATTGTCCGGGCTATACTATTGTGTTGTCCAAGCTATACTATTGTGTTGTCCGGGCTACACAGTTGTGTACTGCCGGCTATACAATGGTGTAATCGAACAAAAGGGGCAAAAAGCCCCCAATAACAGTTTCCGTTTTTTTCCCTTCACCCTTTCACCTTTCGTGTAACACATTGACGGACATTGAAATGCGGTGAAGGGAGGGTGAAGGGAGGGTGAAGGGAGGTGAAAGGAAAGTGGAAGCGGGTAGCAAGGGGGTAAGCCCTATCTTAATGGTATGAATTTGGACGGGAGCTATTTCAAATGGGACGGGAACAAATTCAAACGGGACGGGAGCCAATAGAAATAGCTCCCGTCCCGTTTTTTATGTGAGGTTTCCACTCTCCTTTCACCTCCTTTCACCCTCCCTTCACCGCATTTCAATGTCCGTCAATGTGTTACACGAAAGGTGAAAGGGTGAAGGGAGAAAAACGAGAACTTTATTGGGGAGGCTTTTTGCCCCTTAAGTCATACGAAATAAATAACATATAAGGTTCGTATTCCTTACTCCGCAATAAGGATGCCGAGCAGGTCGTATCCCTTTTCGTTGGGGTGGAGGCCGTCGAGGAATAGCGACTCGTCGATCTTCCCATCGGTATTCAGTAAGATATTGCCTGCGTTCTGGAAGATGTGCCCCTCTTTTTTGGTCATCTCTTCGATGCGCAGGTTGATCCGGTTCACCCATTTCTCCTGGTCGCGGCGGGGGAGGATGCCGATCACTTTTATCGTGGCTTTGGGCTGCCGCTCCGATATGGCCGACAGGAGGAAGCGGAGGCCATCCACGATCTCGTCGTCGGGGCAGATGCCCATATTGTTGGTTCCGATCATCAGAATCACCCTTTCCGCTTCGTAACCGTCCAGCTCGTCATGATAAACGCGCCAAAGTACATTCTCTATACGATCCCAGCCATATCCCAGGTTGCGGAAACCAAGGGGTTGCATATAGGCGTTCCAGCTTTCCGTACCGTTGCGGCGCGGGCCGGCAGGCTCTCCACCCCAGAAGTGTGTGATCGAATTTCCGAGGATAACGGCCCGGGGCGGATTCTTTCTGTTCAGGGAAAGGATCTCGTCGTGACGCTTTCTCCATTCGTAATTGTCCGGTTCCCGGCGTTGGGTGACAGGAATGGTCGTCGATACTGTCCCTACCGGTATGCGGAGGATGTCGCGTATTTGCTTCTCAACGGCAGCGGCGGTTGACGAACGGTCGATAAAGAGGATCGGCGCCGCCTGGCCTTTGGCGCGTATTTGTGCGACGGCATGGCGGACATGGGCGCAGGAATCCGGATCTGTAAAAAGATACAGCCGCGCCTCCCTTTCACCCACCTCTTCCGGAGAGGCGGGGAATAACAACGGGTAATCAAGGGATCGCCGTATCTCGCCCCAGGATATAGCCGGACAGTCTGCACCGTATACGATCAGGGGCTTTTCGGGCGATGGAGGGATAACGGTAAGCTCGTTCGCTTCGGGTATCCCCACCTCCAGCCATTCGACGACGCCGCGCGGAGGGAGGTAAAGCCGGTACTCAAACCCCCTGTGGTGGTATTTGTCTTTTCGTGTGCTATGATAGCTGAACAGGAGAGTATCCCCGCGGGAATGTACTCCCGGACAAGCCTCCCACTCCCCTCCGCTGTCGATGCGGTACAGGGCGACGGTATCGGCGGCCTGTTTTACGGTATAACGGACGGCGATGTGTGGAGCATCGGTATAAAAGGCGTGACATGCCGCTTCCGGCGGGGTGTGCCATTTTAATTGTGCATGTACTGAACCCACAAGGGTAAAGGAAAGGATAAGTGATAAATAGCGCATAATCTATAGGGTTTCTTTTAAATACTTTGATGCACGTTCGGGATCGATGGAAAGATTCAGTTCATCTTTCCAGCGGGATTCGGAACGGGCTTTACTTAATGCATTGTCGCGTACCTGCGAGCCGGGATGCCCTTTTGCGATGTCGGCGGAATGGGCTGCGATCTTATACGCTACGATGCTGTTTCGGATATCGTCGTATGTAGGGGATTCGAACGTTTCTTTCACCGGGATGCAGCCGATCATCGACGCGCCGTGCCAGGCCGTCTGTGCGGCGCCTATGGTCGAAGTGATATGGTCGTACCCGCAGGATATGTCTGTCGTGGCAGGCCCGAACGAACAGAGCGGCGCCCCGCTACAGTGGTATTGTTGCTCCTTGATGTATTCATGGATCTTATTCATCGGGATATGCCCCGAACAGAGCGTCATCACCTGGACGAACTGCTCCCATGCCCTGTCGACGAGCCTGCCCATGACCCGCAGCTCCGCATATTGCGCCGAATCGTTCGCGTCATAGATAGAGCCCGGATGCAGCCCGTTGCCAAGAAGCAGCACGGCGTCATAACTCTTCGCGATATCGCAGATATCGTCGAAATGCGTATACAGGAAGTTCTCTTCGTTATGTTGCTTCATCCACTCGCTCATGATCAACCCTCCTTTAGACACAATCCCTGTCAGGCGGGGAAAGGTGAAATCCAGATGCTTCTTGAGCAGGGCGGCATGGATGACGAAAAAGTCGACGCCCTGTTCGGCCTGCTCGATCAACGTATCGCGGTAGGCCGGCCAGTTCAGCGCCTTTATCTCTCCCCCCACCTTTTCCAATGCCTGATAGGCCGGAACCGTACCGGCGGGGACGGGACAATTGCGTATCACCCGTTCGCGTACCTCATGGATACGGCTTCCGGTGGAGATATCGGTCAGCATATCGCCTCCCCATTTGCAGCTCCATATCGCTTTCTCGATCATATCGTCGACCTCCGGTTCAATGGAGGGATGACCGATGCAGTTGTTTACCTTAACCAGGAACTTCCTCCCGATGATCATCGGTTCTATTTCGGGGTGATTGATGTTGGCCGGAATGATAGCCTGCCCGGAGGCGACCTCCTTACGGACAAAGTCGGGCGTTATATAAGACTTTAACCCTAATAGCTCAAGCTGTTGATTTTCCCTGATCGCTACGTATTCCATCTCCGGCGTAATCATGCGGCGTTTGGCATAGAACATTTGCGTGACGGCCTTTCCCTTTTTAGCGCGGTAGGGCGTAAATGGCGGATAATCGTCCATCGCCACCTCGCTACCCGGAGTGATATCCTTACGGCGTCTTCCCCATGTCTCGCGTATGCGGGGAATGCCGTTTAAAGCGTCTGTCACTATCTTCGGATCGGAATAGGGCCCGCTTGTATCGTATACGACGACCGGATTGTTTTTCTTGTCGACGGTATCACTGCCGCCCGAAAGGGTATCCGTAAGTTTGATCATACGCATACCGACCTTGATTTTGTTTATCTCTCCGGCTATGTATACCTTTTCTGAAGATGGATAAGTGATTCGTAACTTCTTTTTCGCTGACATATTAAGTTAAATTGCCCGCAAAGATAAAGAGAATGAACGGAGTATACAAGAGCCAACAACAATAAAAGCGTTAAATTTCATAGTTTAGTCATCTACCCCTCTTAAGCTCCTCAACCTCCTCTTTCAGCGAGTCTACCTCAAGCCTCAGCTGCTCGAACAGCCGGTTGAGCGAATACTCCCCGTCCTTATCCGTTTTCTTGATGATAGAGATCACGCCGTTCTTGCCTTTTTCTCCGTATTCCTTTGTGGCCGATGCATCTTTGATGATAGCGATTGATTCTATGGTGTTAGGATCGATATTTTGCGGATCGAAATGCTCCATTTCTACGCCATCAATGATCACTAACGGATGATCTTTCTTGTGCGTACCGTATCCGACGACCACGATAGAGTCTTTCTTGCAGCTGTCGGGCGAGTAGTTTTGTTTTATTACGGTGACGACTCTCTTTTGGGTCACATCTTCCGGTTCGCGGGGAACTTCAGGATGGGCGAGGGCGGCGATGCTAAACGCGGCCAACGGGAGTACGAAAAGGTACTTCAACCGTGCCCGGGAACTTGATTTGCTTTTTGATATCATGGTTTCCTAATTATTTCTACAAATGTACTAATAAATAAATGATATCTTTGCAGTGTCAACATATAATAGTAATTGAAATGCCTTTAAATTTACACAAGAACCTGCCGGCGATAGATTTGCTGAAGAAAGAGCATATCTTTGTGATGGACTCCCTGCGTGCATCGACACAGGACATACGCCCCTTGCGTGTGGCGATACTGAACCTGATGCCGCTGAAGATCACGACGGAGACCGACCTTATACGTCTTCTTAGCAATACGCCCCTGCAAATAGAACTGGAGTTTATGAAGATAAAAGGCTATACGCCAAAAAACACCCCCCTCGAACACATGCTGGAGTTTTACAAAGACTTTGACGAGATGGCGCCCCACTGCTACGACGGGCTGATCATCACCGGCGCCCCCGTCGAGCAGATGCCCTTTGAAGAGGTGAACTACTGGAACGAGATAACGGCGATTTTCGACTGGGCTTCTACGCATGTCACCTCTACCTTATATATATGTTGGGCGGCGCAGGCCGGGTTGTACCACTTTCATGGCGTACCGAAGTATGACCTGCCGGAAAAGAGGTTCGGCGTATTCCGCCATTTCCTGCGCGAACCGCTTCTGCCGATCTTCCGCGGCTTTGACGATGAGTTCTTCGTTCCGCATAGCCGCCATACGGAGATACGGCGCGAAGATATCCTGGCGAAGCCGGAGCTGACCCTCTTGTCGGAGAGTGAAGAGTCGGGCGTATACATGGCGCTATCGCGCGGAGGGCGGGAGATCTATATCACCGGCCATTCGGAGTATTCGCCCGGTACGTTGAACGACGAATACCTGCGCGATACGGCGAAAGGCCTGCCCATCAACATCCCCGCCCATTACTACCGCAACGACGACCCCGCCCAGGGCCCTGTCGTCCGCTGGCGCGGACACGCCAACCTCCTCTTCACCAATTGGCTCAACTATTATGTCTACCAGGAAACCCCCTACAACATCGACGACATCAAACTCCTGAAAAACCTCTAACGCTTTCAGAGTTGAGAGTGGAGAATTGAGAATTGAGAATTGAGAGCTTTCAGAGTTGAGAGTTGAGAATTGAGAGTGGAGAGTTGAGAGTTGAGAGTTGAAAAGAACCTGAGCGTGTAATGGCGCCCGCATGTAAGCCACCGATCGGGGAGCGGACGGTGGCTACAAGCTTAGCCACCGAGTTAAGGCAAGTGGGATTTCCCCTTAAATTTCTTAATCCCCTTAATCCCCTTAAGATTCTTACCCCCCGCTCCCCGATCGGAAAGTGTCTTACAAGCGGGCGCCATTACACGCACAAGTTCTTCTTAACTCTCCACTCTCAATTCTCAACTCTGAAAGCTCTCAATTCTCAACTCAGAAAGCCCTCAACTCTTAAATAACCATAAATACTCCCTCAGCAAATATGTTCTACAACATTTATCCGGCAAAAACCCTTACCTTTGTCCTGATAAAACAAGTAGAGAAAGTTAAAAAGAAGAAAAATGATGACAAAGAAGAATGAGAAGAGCAGTCGCTTATTAGCGATGTTGCGTTACCAGGCTGAGCATTATCAGTCGCTGGGAAAAGGGGCGATAAGCCAACAGTTAAACGCCCGGATTCGCCGGTTGTTAAACGAGATGAGTGTAGATGCAGTAAATAATTAACTGCATCTTTTTTTTGTCCCTACCTAACCCTCTATAAATAAATAATATTATCTTTGCGGCGAACTAACGAACACTTTTATTTCATTTGAGTGGAAAAACACTTTGACATACGATATCCACAGGGATTAACAATCTTTTTTAACACCTTTTTCTTGTGTGTTCCAGTTAATTGTGTAACACACACACACACTAAATATATTTCTTCTAATAAACAAGACTTACTTCGCTCACTTCCCGAGAGCGAAGCAACCCTTTCTTTGTCTATATTCATCATTATATACAATTCTATTAATTTTAAATTCTCACAAAAATGAAAACAAATTTACTACAAAACATCCGGTACGGACGAAACTTCTTTCGCCCCTACCTACTCATCCTCCTTGTGTGGATATGTAACAACTCAGGCGCTTTCGCCCAATTTGGTCCTGATGAGGGTACCGGCTCATCAGGAGACCCCTACAAGATTTCTACCCCCGCCCAATTAGATGCGGTGCGCAGTAATCTTAACAAACATTTTGTTCTTGTCAACAACATTGACCTCACCCAATACATCACTGACACCTATTCCGGCGTCGGTTGGGCTCCCATTGGCGACTACAGTAATCGCTTCAGAGGTAAATTCAACGGCAATGGGAAGACGATTTCCGGGCTATGGATTGACAGAACTACTAATGCTGTAGGGCTGTTCGGCGCTGTCGCCTCCCCAGCTACCATATCATCCCTAATCGTGGAAATAGATCCGGGCAGAAGTGTAAAAGGAAATCAGTATGTCGGCGGACTTGCGGGCTACAACATTGATGAGGGCTTCATCACCGACAGCTACGTTATCGGCAGTGTAGAGGGTACTAGCTATGTCGGCGGACTTGTGGGGCACAACGCCGGTGGCTCCATCAGCCGCAGCTATGCTATTGGCAGTGTAGAGGGTACTAGCTATGTCGGCGGTTTGGTAGGAGGAGCTAGTGTTCCTACCTTTTATCCTTCTATCATCGAGGATAGCCATGCCGACAGCAGTGTATCGGGAGATGACTATGTCGGCGGACTTGTGGGGGATAACTCCGGTGGCTCCATCAGCCGCAGCTATGCTTTTGGCAGTGTAGAGGGTGCTAAGTTTGTCGGCGGTTTGGTAGGACGAGCTCGCTCTGCTGTCGACCCTTGGTCTGGTACTATTATTGCTATTACTACTATTTCGTATAGCCATGCCGCCAGCAGTGTATCTGGAGATGAAAATGTCGGCGGACTTGTGGGGGGCAGCAGCGAGGGCTCCATCATCACCACCAGCTACGCTATCGGCGAAGTAGGGAAAACAGATGCTGTTCAAGTCGGTGGATTGGTAGGTTACAACAATGAGAGCATCATCACTAACTGCTACGCCACCGGCGAGGTGACGGGAAAGGACAATGTCGGCGGATTACTGGGGCAAAACGACAACTACAATTCTCCCGACCCCACTGTCACCAAGTGCTACGCTACCGGAAAGGTGACGGGAACGAACAGTGTTGGCGGTTTTATAGGGCTTAACACCGGCCAGTTCCAATTTTGCACTTTCGACAGTGAAACCACCGAGCAAATCCAAGGAATAGGCAACCACAATGACGCGCTTGGCAGCTTGGGTACGGTATTGATGATGAAAGAGATCACATACAAAAACCTCCTTTGGGATTTCGATGACGTCTGGGAAATCGAAGAGGATGTAAGCTATCCCTACTTTAAACCCAACCCAAGTGCGCCGATAGTGATTACGGATGCCGCGACATCGGGTGTCAAGGTAAACCTGCTCAACAATGCCGTCAACGTAGTTGTCTACGTAAACGGTGTCTATCACAGTACGCAAACCAGTAATGTGGATGCCGGTGATCAAACATTCAACCTTTCCGGCCTCAAATTGGGCGACGTAGTGAAACTCGTTACCTATGAACCGGGCAAGGCGCCGTCTGATCCTGTAAGCGGAATCGTTTATGCCACGGTTACTCTCAACGTGGTGGATGAAAACGGTGATCCCGTTTCCGGTGCGGATATCACCTTTGATGGTGTAACGTATACTGACGGAACTCATGTGTTTAAAAATCTTCTCGGCCCTAGCTATAGTTATAAGGTAGAGAAGTCGGGGTATAAAACGGCGACAGGCAGCGTAACAGTTACGGGCGATAAGACCGAAGACGTAGAACTCTTCTCCAAACCTATAGCTACCGGCCTCGACATTTCCGGTAGTAAAGTTATTGCCGTAGAGGTTAACGGGGTCGCTATCTCTTTCAATCGGACCGTAACGGCTGTTACCGGAGGAAAGATTACCAT
>JAISRY010000013.1 GCA_031273385.1 Tannerellaceae bacterium
TTTTTTAACGTTTAAATTTTACTTATATGAAATGCTTTATCTTTTTACGGAAACTCATTGTTTTCTTGTGTGTGGCGGGAGGCGCTTTTACTATGCAGGCGCAGCAGCAGTCGGTGGAATTACGTTCGCCCGACGGGACGATAAAAGTCTCGCTGACTCTTGGCGACAAAATCGTTTATACGGTGTATAACGATCAGGAGGTTTTGCTGTATAACAATGAGTTACAACTTCAGTTACGTAACGAAACCTTAGGTGAAAAACCAAAACTGACCGGACAAAAACGGGTGTCGGTCGATACGCAAATCAAACCGCTTGTGCCTTTTAAGTTTTCTACCGTTGAGAACAGGTATAACCAATTGACGCTTGATTTTAAGGGTAATTATTCGGTTGAGTTTCGCGCTTTCGACGATGGAGTCGCATATCGTTTCGTTACCCGTAAAAAGGGGCAGATAGATGTGATGCACGAACATATCAACCTCTCTTTTCCCGCTGATTATTTGCTGCATGTCCAACAGGGCGGTTTCGGCTCCTATTATGAAGAGCCCTATACCCATCTCGAATCGCGCAATATCAAACCCAGCGACCAGACGGTTCTGCTTCCCGTGCTGATCGATACGCGAAAAGGGGCTAAGATCCTCATCTCGGAAGCCGATTTGGTCGATTATCCAGGGTTCTTTCTCCGGGGAAAGGGGGAAGAAAACGGGCTGAAATCGGCATTTCCGTATGCGCCGCTTGAAACCCGGCCGGATCCGAACGGACGGAATGTAAGGGTGGTCAAAGAGGCCGATTATATCGCCCGGACAGCAGGGACAAGGACATTTCCCTGGCGCTTTTTCATTATCACCAAAAAAGATACCCAGCTGATCGAAAGCACCATGGTTTGCCGCCTGGCTCCTCAAAAAGAGGTCGGCGACGTCTCCTGGATCAAGCCGGGATTGGCGGCGTGGGACTGGATTAACCGCCATGCGGGTTACGGACCGGATCATCAGTTCAGGAACGGGGTAAATACCCAGGCATACAAACACTATATTGATTTTGCCGCCCGTTACAATATCCCCTACCTCGTCATCGACGAAGGATGGTCGAAAGACAAAGCCCGTCCCATCGAGACCATACCGGCGGTAGACCTGCCCGAAATCGTCCGTTACGGGAAAGAGAAAAACGTAGGGATCGTACTGTGGGTGACGTTTAACGGGATTGAGGCGGATTTTAACGACGACACCTATAATGTGTTTGAGCATTTCTCCCAAATGGGTGTCAAAGGGTTTAAGATTGATTTTATGGACAGGAGCGATCAAGGGATCGTCAATTTTTATGAACGTGCAGCCAAAGAGGCGTTTAAATATCACATGCTGGTCGAATTGCACGGCTCCTACACGCCGAAAGGATTGGAATACACCTATCCCAATGTCCTGTCGTATGAAGGTGTCAGGGGGATGGAAAACGGCGGGTATTGTACGCCCGACAATAGCCTCTATCTTCCTTTCATGCGAAACGTACTCGGCCCGATGTCCTTTACGCCCGGCTCCATGTTGAGCGTGCAACCGGAAAAATACAACGGGGGGCTGTCGCCCAATTTCGTCATGATCGGGACAAGGGCGTACCATATAGCGCTTTATATCCTGTTTGAAAGCGGCTTACAGATGATTTCCGACAGTCCGCGCCAGTTCGATCAGAATCCCGATTGCTCGGCTTTTGTTTTCTCAACGCCGGTTACTTGGGACGAAACCAGGGCTTTGGTGGCCGATGCCGGGCAGTATCTTATCGTCGCCAGACGGAAAGGCGATAAATGGTGGATCGGCGGTATCACCAACAATACGGAAAAAACAAGGGAATTTGATATCACGCTCGACTTTCTTCCGGGGAACGGGACATACCGTCTGACCGCCTTTGAGGATGGCGTCAACGCCGATTCTCAGGCCATGGACTATAACATCCGTAAACAGGAGGTGAAACGGGGTGATCAGATCCATGTCAAAATGGTGCGCAATGGAGGCTGGGCTGCTGTTATAGAATAATCTCGAAAAGAACTCCCCTAACCTATTATCATACATGGAACTACTGCGCGTCATCGCGCTAGTTCCATGTATGCGTTTACCTTGCTCTTTTTTAAATATTATGGCTGCCGAAACTAAATACCGGATTATTTCGTTAACTTTGTATGCGTATGAAATTAAAAACTATTTGACTCATGAAAGATAATTATTGTGTTATCATGGGTGGCGGAATCGGGAGCCGGTTCTGGCCATTTAGCAGAGAAACTTATCCTAAGCAATTCCTTGACTTCTTTGGTTCCGGACGGTCTTTATTACAGCAGACATTCGATCGTTTCGCGAAAATTATTCCGGTTGAAAACATCTACGTCGTCACCAACGAACTATATGCTTCGTTAGTGAAAGAGCAGTTGCCCGAACTTCGAGAAAAGCAGATCCTGCTCGAGCCTGCCCGACGGAACACCGCCCCCTGTATCGCCTATGCGTCATACCATATCAAAGCGTGCAATCCGAATGCGAATATCGTGGTGGCGCCTTCGGATCATTTGATTCTGAAAGAAGATGTTTTCCAGCAGAATGTGGTGAAAGGATTGGAGTTTGTGAAAGAGAACAGGGCGTTGGTTACGCTGGGCATCAAGCCCAGCCGCCCGGAGACCAGCTACGGATACATCCAAAGCGGCGATACGGCATTAGGAGAGTTCTCAAAGGTAAAGACCTTTACGGAAAAGCCAGACCTGAAGCTGGCGCAGGTATTCTACAACAGTGGCGAATTTTTCTGGAATTCCGGCTTATTCCTTTGGAATGTCGGTTCGATCCTTGATGCGTTCAATCAATTCCTGCCCGATATCAGCACCCGGTTTGACCTGGGCAAGGATGTATTCAATACGCCGGAAGAGTATGCCTTTATTCAGGAGCATTTCTCTTATTGCCCCAATATCTCGATCGACTACGGCATCATGGAAAAGGCGGATAACGTCTATATGATGTGCGCTGATTTCGGTTGGGCGGACCTGGGTACGTGGGGATCCCTGTATGATATCGCGCAGAAAGACGAACAGCATAATGCGATGCTGAAAAGCAAGGCGATGCTGTATGAGAGCAGCGGGAATATTATAGCGACCGATAATCCGGATCGTCTGGTTGTCGTGCAGGGATTGAACGATTATATCGTGGCGGAGTCAGGGAATGCGTTACTGATCTGTAAGAAAGAGGACGAACAGCGCATCAAGCAGTTTGTGGCCGACGCACAGCTTCAATTCGGCAAGACATTTAGCTAATATCTACCTGTGCGGCTTTCGTCTTTCGTCTTTCTGGGGGCGAAAGCCGCACTCGTTATCTTTTCAGCCAGCGTTCTCCCAAACGGTAGACCGGATACCAGGCTGAGAGGAAACCGATCGTCAGCACGGTGGCGAGGACAGTCACCACATCGCTGAAAACAACCCGGACCGGGTAATTATCAATAATGAAAGAACCATCCGCCATACCCATTTTAATCAATCCGAACGTCGTTTGCAACCAGCAAAGAATCAAACCGGCGGCAATCCCGATCAAAGCCCCAAACCCTGAAATCATCCACCCCTCAAAAAGAAAGATACGCCGGATCAGCGGATCGTCCGCTCCCAGATTGCGCAATACGCGCACATCCTCCTGTTTCTCGATCATCAGCATAGACAGCGAGCCTACGACATTAAACAGCGCCAGCATCAGGACAAAGGCCAGGATCAGGTAGGTCATCCATTTCTCTACCTGCATCATTTTAAAAGAGGCTTCCTGTTGCTCATACCGGTCTTGTACCGCGTATTCGTCGCCCAACAAAGCGCCGATCCGTTTTTTTATCCGGTAGGCATTCGATCCCTCTTTCAGTTTGATCTCCAGGGCGGAGACTTCATGATCGTAGCTAAACAGGCTTCGCGCCAGCGAGATGGGGACAATCATGTATCCGTCGTCATACAGCTGCTGGTTCATCCTGAAGATGGCGGCGATATAGACATATTCGATATTGGCCGACATCGCCGGATTGGAGGTGTTGATCTGCTTATCGCGTTGGGGGACGCACAGTTCCAACGGAGAAGTATAGATGGCATTAATCCCCAGCATATAGGCCAGGCCGATCCCCAGTGTCGCATAATCGACCACATCGTCGTGAAGGACAAAACGCCCGTCGACCAGTATACTGTCGATGGATGCCTGTTGCCCGTAATTATCCTCTACGCCCTTTATCACGCCGATCACTTGCCGTCCATTATATTGAATCAGGGCATTGTCCTGCAATACTTCACTGACACAGGCAATATCGGGCAGCTCTTTCAGCTTCCGTATCTCTTCGGATGCAGGATCGAAGACCTTTCCTGTCCGGGGCGCGACTTTCAGTTCGGGATCCAGGCTGCTGAACAGGGTAGATACCAGGTCGTTGAATCCGTTAAAGACCGACAAGACTACAACCAGCGCAATCGTCGCAATGACGACGCCACAGACCGAAACCATCGAAATAATGTTGATGGCCTGATGTGATTTTTTAGAGAAAAGATACCGCTGGGCTATGTAGAATGAAAAGTTCAATGGGTTGATTACTTTTTCAACAGGTTATCAATATGCTCGATATAATCCAGCGAATCGTCGATATAAAACTGTAGATCCGGTATTTTACGCAGCTGGAGATGAACGCGTTGTCCAAGCTCATACCGGATTGATTTTGTATTTGCGCGGATGGCTTCGAGCATCTCTTTCCCTTTCTCCGACGGGAAGATGCTCAGGTATGCTTTCGCTATACCCAGATCGGGGCTGACGCGTACTACGCTGACAGAGACCAGCGTCCCGTGCATACTTTGCGTTTGCCGCTGAAAGATATCGCCCAACTCTTTCTGTAAAAGGCGTCCTATTTTATTCAATCGTGTATTTTCCATCTCTTTATAGGGTTTTATTTTTTCCAAATCATTGTAAGTCCATCCCGTAAAGGTAGTATTACTTTTTCTATTCGCCTATCCTGTTTTATTTTTTCATTAAATTCGAGTATGCCTGCCGTCTGTTTGTCCGGGCAACGGGGTGCGTCAAGCACCTTTCCGTCCCACAGCGTATTATCGACCAGGATCAATCCGCCGGCACGTACTTTCGGGAATATCAAATCATAATAGGTGGAATACAGCCGCTTGTCCGCATCAATAAAGGCCATGTCAAACGATTCGTCCAACGCCGGGATAATCTCCAACGCATCCCCGAAGTGAAGCCGTATTTTCTCTTTATCCGGCGAACGCGAAAGGTACTTCATGATAAAATCTTCCATTTCGTCATTGATCTCGATCGTATGGATCAACGCGTCGTCCTCTATCCCTTCCGCCATGCAGAGCGTCGCATATCCGGTATATGTCCCGATTTCCAGGATCCGTTTGGGGCGCAGCATCCGGCAAAACAGTTTGAGGATACGCCCCTGCAGATGCCCCGATTGCATGCGCGGACGCAACAGGGTGACGTTGGCATCCCGGCACAGTGCGGAGAGCAGATCGCCCTCTTCATCTATGTGGGAAAGGATGTAACGGTCTACGGCGTCGGTCGTCATACCCTCTATTCTTTGAAAGTGGGAAGCGAATAGGCATCCCCGCCGTCCAGTACCTTACCGACATTGTTGATCTCCAGAAAAGTCGTGCCTCCACCCTCGCCGAAACTACCGCTCAGGTAAGCCACCATATTATTGCGCGTAATATACCCGTCGTGAATCAGCTCGTTCAACGCATCATAGAAATAACCCCGCCGGCTGTCGTTCCAGGGCTGATGCACCGCCCAGACGCCGTAAGAGAGCGAAAGCCGGCGCATCACGTCTTCGTTGTAACAGATGGCATAGACCGGCGACGTCCCGCGGAAAGCCGCCAGGTAACGGGCGGTACGTCCGGTGTAGCTGTCGGTAATAATCGCTTTCACATGCAATTTGGAAGAGGATTTGACGGCTTGCTTGGCAAGAAACGAGGTCACATCCATATCATTTCCCCCGATAGGCACGCGGATATCATTGGCCGCTAATTTCGTTTTCTCCGCTTCACAGGCGACTTTCGTCATCGTCTGAACCGCCTCCACCGGGTATTTCCCGTAGGCGGTTTCCCCGCTCAGCATCAAGGCGTCGGTACGGTAATAGATCGCGTTCGCGATATCCGTTACTTCCGCGCGGGTAGGGCGGGGATTGGTGATCATCGAATGGAGCATCTGCGTCGCCACGATCACCGGTTTCTTCACCTCTACGCACTTACGGATCAATACGCGCTGGATGCCCGGTATCTTTTCCGCCGCCACTTCAATCCCCAGATCGCCGCGGGCAATCATAATGCCGTATGCCGCTTCCAGGATCTCGTCGATATTATCCACCCCCTCCTGGTTCTCGATCTTGGCGATAATCTTGATCGGGCTGTCGTACTCGTCGAGGATCTGTTGGATATCCAGGACATCCTGCTTGCAGCGGACAAACGAATGGGCGATGAAATCCAGGCGGTTCTTAATACAGTAGCGGATGTTGCTGCGATCCTTTTCTGTCAACGAGGGCAGGTTGATCCGTACACCCGGAATATTGACGCTCTTCCTGCTACCCAATACCGCGTCGTTCAACGCCTCGCACACCAGATGCCCCGCATGCTTCTCCACCACCTTCAAATCCAGGTCGCCGTCGTCAATCAGCATATTATCCCCTATCTTGATATCGGTGACAAAATTGCGGTAAGAGACATAAATACAGTCGCGGCCGGTCTCTTTCTCCGGATCGCCGCACACCTTCACCCTGTCGCCCGCCTTAAAGGGGATCGGCTCCCGGGCGACGGTCGTCCGTATCTCCGGCCCTTTTGTATCCATTAATATTGCGATACGGTTCGACACGGCGCGAACGTTATTCACCACCCGGTCAAACCCCTCTTCGTTCATGTGCGCCGAATTTAAACGCACCACATTCATTCCCGATTTATATAATTCGCGGAGAAATTCTACTTCGCAACGCTGGTCGGAAATAGTCGCCACAATCTTTGTATGCTTCAACATATACCTTATGTAATAATTAAAAAATCCCTCAACCGTCCTCTCTACAAAAACGATTCGATAGCCAGGCGGTACGAATCCAGTCCAAAACCAATAATCACCCCTTTACAAACCGGTGAAATCATGGAATGATGACGAAAAGACTCCCTGCCGTGCACATTCGAAATATGTACCTCTACGACCGGCGTCCCTACCGATTTTATCGCATCATGCAACGCAATAGAGGTATGCGTATAGGCGCCGGCATTCAAAATAATCCCATCGCAATCAAATCCCGTCTCATGAATCTTATCAATCAGCTCGCCCTCATGATTACTCTGAAAGTAGGAGAAAGCGCACTGGGGATACCGCACCCGTAGCGTATCCAGGTAACTCTCGAATGAAACGCTTCCATAGACTGCCGGCTCGCGCTTACCCAACAGATTTAAATTGGGACCGTTGATGATCTGAATCTTCTTCATTTTTATTGTAAGTTTATTACCTTTGCTCCATATCCGAAAGGTATTACGGGCACAAAGGTAGTGATTTTTTTCATACGCCTTGCCGAATGCGGTACAAACAATGCAACAGGAAAAAGAGATTATAAAAAAATATCATATCTATCTTCGTCTGGAGAAGTCCCTTTCTCCCCACTCCGTAGAGGCCTACATGGACGATGTGGAGAAGCTTTTCCGCTTCCTGGAGAGCGAAAAACGGCACTACGCCGAAATTACCTACGAGGACTTGCAACAGTTCGTCGCCCAACTGCACGATATCGGTATCCATCCGAGGTCGCAGGCGCGCAGTATTTCGGGGATCAAGTCGTTTTACCGCTTCCTGCTCCTGGAGAAGCTGCTGACCATAGACCCTACCGAATTGCTGGAGTCGCCCAAAATAGGCGTCAAACTCCCCGAAGTCCTGGGCGTCAACGAGATCAATACGATCCTGGACACCATCGACCTGTCGCAGCCGGAGGGACAGCGCAACCGCGCCATCCTGGAAACGCTCTACAGTTGCGGGCTTCGCGTCTCCGAGGTGATCACCCTGCGCTACGCCGACGTCTACTTTGAAGAGGGATTCATCAAAGTAGAGGGAAAAGGCAGCAAGCAGCGCCTGGTTCCCATATCGGAAACAGCCCTCCGCGAAATCAAGAACTACCTCTACGACAGGAACCGGATAAAGGTAAAGAAAGGGTTTGAAGACATCCTGTTCCTCAGCCGCCGCGGAACGGCGCTCTCACGCATCATGATCTTCCACATCGTCAAGGTACAAACCGCTATGGCGGGCATAACGAAAAACGTCAGCCCCCATACGTTCCGCCACTCTTTCGCCACCCACCTGCTGGAGGGCGGAGCAAACCTGCGGGCTATTCAGGAAATGCTGGGACACGAAAAGATCACCACGACAGAAATATACACCCACCTCGACCGCGAATTCCTGCGCCAGGAAATCCTCACCCACCACCCCCGGAACAAACGCGGCCATACCCCGCATTGACAAATTGTCAATTTCCCACCCATTTTCCCGCGAAATAGCAAAATGTCAAAAACACCCCCTCAAAAACACCCCTTTTTCGCCCCCAAATCTCTCCGTGAGCAGAAAAAATGCCCAAAATCGACAGTTGAGAAATTACATTTTGTAAGCATTTTAAGCCATTTAAGCCCCTCAACCCCCTTAAATAGCTTATTTTCCTTTCAAATTCCTGCAATTTAACTGAATTTAGCATCAAATTGACAATCCGGCTTAGTCAGAAAAAAGAGCGAAAACGAGGCATAAAAAGTATTGATTTAACGAAATCTTACACAACCTTAACCAATCCTAAGAATTGACAAGCACCATTTTCAGAAATGATGCTTATGTTTTCGGAAAAACATGGCATACTTTTCAGAAAAACATAAGCATCATTTCCGGAAAAGATGCCTATGTTTTTAGTGAACGAATGTAAATCACCCCTCAAAACAGTCATAATTTTATATAAACCCCCTATTTTACCCCCTATTTTATGCCCTTTTCCAAAACGTTAAAGATAGTAAACCCCCACTTTAACTTGACAAAAAGTCAAAATTTAACGGACGTTAGCACAAAAAACACCCCAATAACCCCCTGATTCGAGCCCGTTTTCATTTTATTCACATTCCCCATCCCCCATCTTTGCAAGCACCCAATAAACCAGGTTTATCAAAAAGGGAAATGACGGCGATTGCCTGATTCTCATGCGATTACACAAAAGTGGTACCCGTCATTGCGAACGCAGTGAAGCAATCCAGAGGTGCGTCTGTGTGTCGCACTCCTGGATTGCTTCACTGCGTTCGCAATGACGGATACTATCTGATTTTCAGGAGATTGTGATTCGTCGTCATTATAAACTGTCTGAATCAGAATTTTCAGGATTATAGAATTCACAGAATTAAACAAGTGGAAACGAGACTGGTACTTATAATGACGACGAATCATAATCGACTGAAATATAACTGATAGTAACTTTACGCCGGAGGCGTTTTCTCTAAATAACCCCGTTCAAGCAACGCGCAGAGCGGGGTATGGGAAATACCACCATCCCCGTAACCCCGAATGGGGTTGCCCCCCTCACTGGGAAACACCTTCGGTGTTATGTCCAGTGTAGTCTGTCCATACCCCGCTCTGCGCTCCGCTTGAACGGGGTTATTTAGAGGCAACGCCTCCGGCGTTTGGTCACAGACAAAATCGAATGCATTGATTATCAGGAGAAACACACCCGTCATTGCGAGTACCCAATAAACCAAGTTTATCAAAAAGGGAAATGACGGCGATAGCGTGATTTTCAGCCGATTATAACTAAGTAGTACACGTCATTGCGAACGCAGTGAAGCAATCCAGAGGTGCTGCTAAAAACCTCATTTTCACCTAATTCCAAAAACAAAAAAACCTCAGTATCAGCCCGTTGTACCCCCACCCCCCTTAACCTCATTAATCTCATTTCATGGAAACATCCATTTAGTGATGAAAAATATATAACTTGTAATGGTCTGCATTTACCGAACGGCATTCCGTTAGGAATGCCTCGCTCGGTAGAAAAAAAGATGCCACCGCTGTTTCTGCATCCTGTCAGGGATGCATCCTTAACAGGATG
>JAISRY010000054.1 GCA_031273385.1 Tannerellaceae bacterium
GCCATCCGAAACGTGATACATACCATCAATCTATCACAAACACGCTATCCAGGTACTGCTTTAACCCTCCACTTCAAAATCGCGACAATCCAATCTGTGCCAGGTCAGGAGTTCTGAAATTCTGATCGGGGTGTGGGTGCATTGTTCACTATTTTGATTGGGGTGTTGTGGATTGGGGGAATTTCGTGTAATTTTGCGGGTCTAAAAGGGTATAAAGAAAATGGTTGATTTTGATCGGGTTCCGTCTCCGTGTTATGTGATGGAAGAGAAAGCGCTTAGGGAAAATCTGTCTCTTATCAAGTATGTGAAGGAGGCTGCGGGAGTGGATATTATTTTGGCGTTTAAGGCGTTTGCGATGTGGAAAGCGTTTCCCATTATTCGTGAATATATTCCCTGTTCGACGGCCAGTTCGAGGTATGAAGCCCAATTGGCCTACGAAGAGATGGGGAGCAGGGCGCATACCTATTCGCCGGCCTATACAGCGGAAGACTTTCCTTTTATTATGCGGTATAGCAGCCATATTACGTTTAATTCACTGACGCAGTTTGAACGGTTTTATCCGCTGGTGGAGGCCGGCGGGAAGAGGATCTCTTGCGGGCTGCGTATCAATCCCGAGTATTCGGACGTCGGGACGGAGCTGTATAATCCATGTGCGCCCGGGTCGCGTATGGGGGTGATCGGCGAACGGTTGGGCGATGCTTTGCCGGAGGGTATTGAGGGGCTGCATTTTCATACGTTATGCGAATCGACCTCCTATGACCTGGAGAAGACGCTGGCTGAAGTGGAAAGGCGTTTCGGGCGGTTTCTTCCGGCTATAAAGTGGTTGAATATGGGTGGGGGACACCTGATGACCCGTAAGGGGTATGACGTCGACCACCTGATCGCGCTGCTTCGCTCGTTCCGGTCGAAATACCCGAACCTGGAGATTATACTGGAGCCGGGGAGCGCGTTTGTCTGGCAAACGGGCTTTCTGCTCGCTACGGTCGTCGATATTGTCGAAAACCGGGGTGTGCAAACCGCTATTATCGACGCCTCCTTTACCTGCCACATGCCGGATTGCCTGGAAATGCCCTACAAACCGGTGATCCGTGGCGCGACGGACGCCGTAGAGGGAAAGCCGACCTATAGGATAGGGGGGAACAGTTGCCTGAGCGGTGATTATATGGGCGACTGGTCTTTTGACCAACCGCTGAAAGCGGGAGACAGGCTGATTTTTGAAGATATGATCCATTATACGATCGTTAAAACAAGTATGTTTAATGGAATCCCCCATCCGTCGTTGGCGCTTTGGAGTGATGACGATCAATTGGTTATCTACAAAACATTCGGCTATCAGGATTATAAAAACAGGATGAGCTGACCGACGGTATCAATTAAAGTGTTACCTTAGCGGCCTGTAATAAAATCAGATAATAAGAAGATGGGTATTTTGGGCTTTTTCAGTAAAGAGAAGAAAGAGAATTTGGATAAGGGATTGTCCAAATCCAAAGAAAGTGTTTTTTTCAAATTGACACGAATCGTCGCCGGTAAGAGTAAGGTCAACGACGAGGTACTGGACGACCTGGAAGAGGTATTGATCACATCGGATGTAGGCGTCGAAACGACATTAAAGATAATTTCCCGCATAGAGAAGCGTGTGTCGAAAGATAAATATGTGACCCCCCAGGAGCTGACGGCGATCCTGCGCGATGAAATCGCCGGCCTGCTGACGGAAAACCATACGGAGGATGTCGATGGATTCGTTTTGCCGGAGGATAAGAGGCCTTACGTTATCATGGTGGTCGGGGTGAATGGCGTCGGTAAGACAACGACGATCGGCAAATTGGCCTACCAGTTCAGGAAAGCGGGCAAAAAGGTCTACCTGGGAGCGGCCGATACGTTCCGGGCGGCAGCCGTGGAGCAGTTGGTCATCTGGAGCGAGCGGGTGGGAGCGTCGATCGTTAAGCAGGAGATGGGGTCGGATCCTGCCTCGGTAGCGTACGATACCTTAAGCTCGGCTAAGGCAAACGGCGCGGATGTGGTGATTGTCGATACGGCAGGCCGTTTGCATAACAAGTTGAACCTGATGAACGAGCTGACGAAGATCAAGAATGTCATGAAAAAGATTATCCCCGACGCGCCGCATGAGGTCCTCCTGATCCTGGACGGGTCGACGGGGCAGAATGCCTTTGAACAGGCGAAGCAATTTACGGCGGCGACGGAGGTGAACGCTTTGGCCGTCACCAAGCTGGACGGAACGGCAAAGGGCGGCGTCGTCATCGGTATTTCCGACCACTTCCATATTCCCGTCAAATATATCGGCCTGGGAGAGGGGATGGAAGATTTGCAGGTATTTCATAAAAGAGCGTTTGTGGATTCGTTGTTCGGTTCGGCAGGTGATCTCGAATGAGAAAGAATAAAGTCGATATCATCACGTTGGGCTGTTCGAAAAACCTGGTAGACTCCGAACGGCTGATGCGCCAGTTCGTAGCCAACGGTTACAAGGCGGAGCATGACCCGGAAAAGGTGAACGGTGAAATTGTGGTGGTCAATACCTGCGGTTTCATTGGCGATGCGAAAGAAGAGTCGATCCGTATGATCCTGGAATTGGGGGAAGCGAAGAGGCGGGGTCAAATCGCCCAACTGTATGTCATGGGCTGCCTCTCGGAGCGTTTCCTGGAAGAGATGAAAAACGAGCTTCCGGAGGTCGACCGCTTTTATGGTAAATTCAATTGGAAAGGGCTGCTGGCCGACCTGGGCAAGCCCTATTACCAGGATTTGGCGGATCAGCGGATCCTTACGACCCCCCGCCATTATGCCTATCTGAAAATCTCGGAGGGCTGCGACCGTACATGTTCCTACTGCTCCATCCCGGTGATGACCGGACGCCATAAATCGCGGTCGATGGAAGAGATCGAGAACGAGGTTCGTTCGCTGACGGAGCAGGGGGTAAAGGAGTTTCAGGTCGTCGCACAGGATTTGACCTATTATGGTTTAGACCGGTATGGGCGGATGGAGCTGCCGCGGTTGGTCGAACGGATATCGGATATTCCCCATGCCGGGTGGATCCGCTTGCATTACGCTTATCCATCCCATTTCCCGCTTGATCTGTTGCGGGTCATGCGCGAACGTGAGAATGTGTGCCTCTACCTGGATATTGCGTTGCAGCATATCAGCGATCCCATGTTGAAACGGATGCGCCGCCAGATCACAAAAGCGGAAACCTACGCGTTGCTGGAGCGTATCCGGGAAGAGGTACCCGGTATTCACCTGCGCACGACGCTGATGACGGGGCACCCGGGAGAGACGGAGAAAGATGTCGAAGAGTTGGCGGACTTTGTCCGGGCGATGCGTTTTGAACGGATGGGCGCCTTTGCCTACAGCCACGAAGAGGGCACCTACGCCTATACCCATTTCGAGGACGACATACCGCAGGAGGTCAAACAGGAGAGGCTGGATTACATCATGCGTATTCAGGAAAATATCTCCGCCGAGGTCAACGAGCAGAAAAAAGGGCGTATCTTTCAGGTGATCATCGACAGGGAGGAGGAGGATTTCTATGTCGGTCGGACGGAGTTCGATTCGCCGGATGTCGATCCCGAAGTGCTTATCGCGAAAGATAGACGGCTTGTCGTCGGTGAGTTTTATCCGGTGAAGATAAAGGAAGCGGAGGCCTTTGATCTGTATGGAGAGGTTGAAAAAGGGGGTATTTAGAGCCGAATATCAAAAAAGCAGGTTAAAAACTGCAAACACATTTGTTCGTTTACAAAAAAATAACTAATATCGCTGTGTAATTAAGAATTGGAGCAAATGATATGAAAAATAAGGAATTGATAAAGGAATTATCCGACCGTCTTGGATGGACGGCGGATGAGGTATCGGAGACGATATCGGCGTTTGGTTCTCTTATAGGATCTCGATTGGTAGATAGTGATGTTGTTTGTTTAGATGGACTTGGGCAGTTTGAGGCCAGGAAGAAAGGGGAGCGTATATCGGTCAATCCGGCGAACGGGAAGCGCTACCTGGTGCCTCCCAAACTGGTGCCCATTTTTAAACCTGATGCGACGGTTAAAACCCAATTAAAAGAGTTAGGAAATAATGGATAACCGGTTGACAATTGAAGAAATCGCCGGTTTGTTAGCACAATCAACCGGAAAAGAAAAAGAAATCATAGAACAATTTCTAAAAGAGTTTGTTTTTGTCGTCAGAGATTATATATTTGCCGACAGAATTGTGATGATTAAGGGAATAGGCGTTTTTAAGATCATCCAGGTAGACAAACGTGAAAGCATTGACGTCAACACGCAGGAACGTATCGTTATACCGGCGCACTATAAACTCTCCTATTTACCCGAAAAAGAGATCAGGGAGCAGGTGAATAAACCTTTTTCTTTCTTTGAAACAATAGAGGTAGGGGAAGATGCAGGGGACGGTCCCATTGTGCCTGTTGATGATGATGCCTCCGAAAAGGAAGATGATACGGAAGAGGGGATAGAACCTGGAGAAGAAACAACAATTGTAGAAGAGGAAATTGTAGAAGAGGAAATTGTTGGACAAGAAATTGTTGAACAAGAAATAATAGAAGAAAAAGTAGAAGAAACAAACGAAACAGAAGAAATAGAAGAACAAGAAGAAATAAAAGAGACAATAGAAGAAATAAATATAAATAATAAAGAAAGGAAGGCTAATATGAATGAAAATCAAATGTACCCTGATGATACTTCTTCGACAAGAGAAGTCAGAAATGAAATAGACGGCATGAAGCGTCTGTTAATTGTGTTATTAGCGTGTGTTATTGCGCTGATAGTAGCCGTAGTGATCGGACTCTTTGTCTTTTTTATAGATAAAGGTGAACCCACTCCTACTCAAACTACGGAAGTCGTTGCTCCGCCGGTAACTACCGAGCCGCCTGCGGAACCTAATTCATTTGATTTACCGTCTGATGGAGGGGATCTGTTAAGCGGGGATGAGTCTGAAGAAGATGTCCCGGATTTGTTGGATTCGGATTCGGATATACCGGATATCCTGGCCACCGTAAAAGTGCGCAAAGGCGACAGGCTGAATTTGCTGGCGCTTGACTATTACGGGCATAAGGATTTTTGGGTCTATATTTACCAGTATAACAAGAGCTTGCTTGATGATCCGGATAATCTACCGGTAGGTGTGAAATTGCAAATACCCTCTTCCCGGTTATATGATATCAATGCGAATAGCTCCGCTTCCCTGAAAAAGGCGAGGGCTCTCCAGTCGCAAATACTGTCGAAGTATCGTCGCCGCACATCCTATTCTCCCGCGCAGCACAATCCGGGTTGTCTTCCGCCATGCGCCCCCGGTATCCTGGCTACCGTAAAGGTGCAAAGGGGCGACGGATTGTATTCCCTGGCGCGTGAGTATTATGGGAATAAAGACTTTTGGGTCTATATATACCAGTACAATAAGCACCTGCTTGAAGATCCGAATACCCTCCCGACCGGCATCAATTTGCAAATACCATGCATCGGGGCTTATAAAGAAAATTATGCTGCATATCCGCAGCATTATTATTGTATACCGGATATACTGACCACCGTAAAAGTGCGTACCGGTGATCGACTGAATACCTTGGCACGCGATTATTACGGGAATAAGGATTTCTGGGTCTATATTTACCAGCATAATAAAAACATACTGGATCATCCTGACCGTATTCCGGTCGGCGTAAAGCTGCAGATACCCTCCGCCAAATTATATGACATCCATGCAGGCAGCCCTGCATCTATAAAAAAGGCGCGGGCTCTCCAGGCGCAA
>JAISRY010000068.1 GCA_031273385.1 Tannerellaceae bacterium
ACACACAGACCTTGCGATCGGGGGTGTCTCCACTCGCTGCGCTCGGTCGACATGACGTTTTTTTGTTCGTAATTGGCCAAGGCCGATCTTCGATTCGTAATTCGTAATTCGTAATTGAATTCGTAATTCAGAGGTCAGAATAAGCGGGCGGGGTATTCTCCGGCGTCTACTAACGCCTGGATTTTGTCCACCACCCCCTGTCTGTCGGCGGCGTATGTTACGCCAAACCATTTCGACGTCGTATCCAATACCTTTACGCGGGCGATATCTTTGGTGATCAGTTCATTTACCATCAACGGGATAAAGTATTCGCTCTTCAGGTTCGTCCTGTTCCGCTCCAGAAAGTGGACGAAGTAATCTTCCGACCAGGTGAAATAGTCGGGGGTAAAGCCCCACATATTCATAGATACCGGCGTGTTTTCCTGTAAAACGACCTTTTCCCCCTTTTCGTCAATAAACCGGATCTCCCCGTCTATGCGTTCAATCGCCGTACGTTCAACCACTCCCGTCAGGAAGTTCTCCGCATTCGTTTCGCACACGCCGCGTGCCACCGAGCCGCTATCGCTCAACGTATTGCCGATACGATAACCGACCATGCAGTAATCGTTCCGCGTGCCATACATGCCGGCGAGCCGTTTCCCCAAAACGGCAAAACTGTCGCGCCCGTAAAAATCATCGGCATTAATCACGGCAAAAGGCTCATTGATCACCTCCTTACCCATCAGAACGGCATGGTTCGTCCCCCAGGGCTTCTCGCGTCCCTCGGGGACGGTAAACCCTTGAGGCAGGTATTCCAACTCCTGAAAGACGACCTCTACCGGAATATGGTGTTCATATTTGGATATGATCTTCGCACGGAAATCCTCTTCAAAGTATTTACGAATAACAAAAACCAGCTTGCCGAATCCGCCACGGATCGCATCGAAGATGGAGTAATCCATAATTGTTTCGCCATTCGGCCCCAGCCCGTCCAGTTGCTTCAATCCTCCATAGCGGCTGCCCATACCGGCAGCCAGTACAAATAACGTAGGTTTCATATAACTCATCATTTATTGATAGATCCATTTTTTATTCCGCGGCAAAGATAATAAACAAAAAGAAGATGCCGCAGGACAAATGCATCTAATAGCGTTTTTTTATCGCTTTAAACGGTAATCCAATGCCGGTGGGCGGTTTCCCAGCAGGGGGGCGTAGCGGAAGTCTTTTCCTCTTTTTTCTTCAAATTCTTTCGTTGCTTCCCGGATGAGTTGCGGATTGGTATAGAGTTCTATGGCCGTTAGCGAGAAGACTTTTGCGGCATTGATTAGTCCTTTCGTTCCGATGGTCGAACCGCCTGAGGCTACATTTTGCCAGCTATGCCCCGCGCTTCCCGGAACGAACGCCGCCGTACCGAAACTGACCGTCGGCACGTTCCAACTCACATCCCCTACGTCGGAAGAGGCGCCTCCCGTCGAGGGCTTTTCTTCAGCCAACGGCTTCACCTCTTCCGCCTGCCGCAGAATGGCCGGGTCGTAGTTAAGCCCTTTGACGATCTCCCCGGCAAAGGTACGTTCGCGCTCGTCATAGCGTATGCCGCCTACGAGGTGTAACTGTCGCTGCACCAATTCGGCCAGGTTCCGGTTGTACAGCTTTTCATAAAAACCGGAGATCACTTCGGACGTGACGGTCGTCTGCGTTCCTTTCGCCGCCCCTTCGGCCGCCTGCCCGATCCATTCGGTCAACGCTTTCAGTATTTCCCTTTGCGGACTGCGGATGTAATAGGATACCTTTGCGTAGTCGGGGACGACGTTCGGAGCCTCCCCGCCGTTCACGATCACATAATGGATGCGGGAAGAGGCCGGCACATGTTCGCGCAACAGGTTGACCATATAGTTAAACGCCTCCACGCCATCCAGCGCCGAACGCCCCTTATCCGGACTCCCCGCCGCATGTGCCGCGATTCCCCGAAACGTATAGTCGATCATCTGTATGGCCGTCCCCGTCCCTACGCTGACGGAATTATCGGTCGACGGGTGCCAGTCGAGTACGACATCCACCCCCTTGAAAAACCCTTCCCTCACCATGTATACCTTTCCGCCTCCGCCCTCTTCGGCCGGCGTACCGAATACCTTGACCGTCCCCTCGCGACCGTCCAGCCACCGGCTGATCGCCACCGCGCCGGCGACCGATCCTACGCCGAACACATTGTGCCCGCAGGCATGTCCGTTCCCTCCCTCCGTCAACGGCTTGCGGTAAGGCACCGTATCTTGCGACAGTCCCGGTAAAGCGTCAAACTCAGCGAGGATACCGATGACGGGGCTTCCCGAACCATAAGTGGCGACAAAGGCCGTAGGCATACCGGCGATACCGGCCTCGACCGTAAAGCCGTTTTCCCGCAGGTGTCCCTTCAGGAAAGCGGAGCTTTCGACCTCAAGGAATCCCAGTTCGGGATGGCTCCATATCTGTTTTTGCAACTTGTCGTAAACGGCGAACGAGTCGTTCAGGTACTCGACCGATACATTCCTGAGGGGGTCTTTCCCTCTTTTCTTTTGTGCATGGGTACAGTACGAAATGGTAGACATGCAGAGCATGAGTAAAAGGATTTTCTTTGTTTTCATAACGCGTTATTCTCTATCTTGATTACGGCGACAAATTTAAAAGAGAAAAAAGAGGCGTAAAATACCATGTATATGGTATTTGTTTTGTATCTTTGCGTTCCAATCTACGGGGCTGACCGGTTTAGACAGCGGGTAGAAGTGGTTTGTAAGCATGTAGTGCGTGGTTGGCTTGCACTTAAATATCAGACAACGACCAATTAACTGGCGAAAACAATTACGCTCTCGCTGCTTGATCGAAGTATAGTAGATCTAAGCTTAATCCTTGCAACAGTTGCAGGGACGTGACATCACCCGGATGCTGTGGCTCCGAAGCGGTTCGATCAGGTGGTGCAGCAATATCGGAGATAGCTTAAAGTAAGCCCCGGCCTTTAAGCGAAACGTTAGGGGATAAGGATGGAATGGGTGGCTTCGGTCTTGTTCAATCCCGACAATTAAAGCGAAGATAAACATGTAGAAAGCAAATTAATTCCTCGTTTGGACG
>JAISRY010000122.1 GCA_031273385.1 Tannerellaceae bacterium
GACTGCAATGCCGGCGACCATCATAAGGCGTTCGCCACCAATTTCAATCCCGAAATCAATATCCGCGAGATCACCCAGCGGGGGAAGTATTACGAAAACGGGGAATGGAAAGAGACAGACCCCCTCTCGGTACACCGGCCTATAAACTATCCGCGTGTCGGGGCGAGGGAGTCGTACCTGATGTATCATGAGGAGCTGGAAAGCCTGGCGAAGAACTTCCCGACGATCCGGCGCGCCCGTTTCTGGATGACCTTCGGGCAGGAATACCTGACGCACCTCCGCGTGATCCAAAATATCGGCATGGATCGTATCGACCCTATCCTGTACAAGGGCGTCGAGATCGTTCCGATCCAGTTCCTGAAAGCGGTCTTGCCCGACCCGGGCGAACTGGGGGAGAACTATACGGGAGAGACCTCTATCGGTTGCCGTATACGCGGCGTGAAAGGCGGAAAGGAGCTGACCTACTATGTCTATAACAACTGTAGCCACGAGGCGGCCTACAAGGAGACCGGCGCACAGGCCGTCAGTTATACGACGGGCGTTCCGGCGATGATCGGCGCAAAGCTGTTCCTCCAGGAGGTATGGAAGAGGCCGGGCGTATGGAATGTGGAAGAGTTCGACCCCGACCCATTCATGAAAGAGCTGAACGAACAGGGATTGCCGTGGCATGAACTATTTAACGGGGATCTGGAATTGTAATAGACATTAAAAACGTAATCATCAATTATGGCAATAGAGATAGGGGATAAAATCCCAGACATACTGGGGACAGACCAGAACGGGAAAGAGATAACGGCAAGCGATTTCAAAGGAAAGAAGCTGGCGTTGTATTTCTACCCGAAAGACAATACGAGCGGTTGTACGGCCGAAGCGTGCAGTTTGCGCGACGGGTATGAGGTGCTGAGGGATGCGGGATATGAGGTGGTTGGCGTCAGCAAAGACAGCGCCAGGTCGCACCAGGGCTTTATCGCCCGGCACAACCTCCCTTTCCGCCTGATCGCGGATACCGGCACAGAGCTACAGCAGCGGTTCGGCGTATGGGCGGAGAAGAGTATGTACGGGCGCAAATACATGGGGACGCTGCGTACGACCTTTATTATCAATGAAGATGGCGTGGTAGAACGTATCATCCACCCGAAAGAGGTGAAAACAAATGACCATGCAACCCAAATTTTAAACAAGTAAATACAATGGCAAAGAAACAATTGGAAATGAATATGGAAATGGAAGATTCGAATAAACCGGGGGGAAACGCCGATAAGTTAAAGGCGTTACGTGCGGCGATGGATAAGATAGAGAAGAATTATGGCAAAGGGTCGATCATGAAAATGGGTGACGAGAGTGTCGAACAGGTAGAGGTGATCCGTAGCGGTTCCATCGCCTTGGACGCCGCCCTGGGGGTAGGCGGCTACCCGCGCGGACGGGTGATCGAGATATACGGGCCGGAGTCGTCCGGTAAGACCACCCTGGCCATCCATGCCATTGCGGAGGCGCAGAAAGCCGGCGGTATCGCCGCTTTCATCGACGCCGAACATGCGTTCGACCGCTTTTACGCGGAGAAGCTGGGGGTCGACATCGCCAACCTGTATATCTCGCAGCCCGATAGCGGCGAGCAGGCGTTGGAGATCGCCGAACAGCTGATCCGTTCTTCCGCCGTCGATATCGTCGTGATCGACTCGGTGGCGGCGCTGACGCCCAAAGCCGAGCTGGAGGGCGAGATGGGCGACAGCAAGATGGGGCTGCAAGCCCGCCTGATGTCGCAGGCGCTCCGCAAACTGACGGCGGCCATCAACAAGACCCATACCACCTGTGTGTTCATCAACCAGTTGCGCGACAAGATCGGCGTGATGTTCGGCAGTCCGGAAACGACGACCGGCGGGAATGCGCTGAAGTTCTATGCCTCCGTCCGGTTGGATATCCGCCGTATCGGGCAGCTGAAAGACGGCGAAGAGGTGAAAGGCAACCAGGTGCGCGTCAAGGTGATCAAGAATAAGGTGGCGCCTCCTTTCCGCAAGGCGGAGTTCGATATCATGTTCGGCGAGGGGATCTCCCATTCGGGCGAGATCGTAGACCTGGGCGTCAACCTGAATATCATCAAGAAGAGCGGCTCGTGGTTCAGCTACAACGATACGAAGCTGGGGCAGGGGCGCGACGCGGCAAAGCAGTGCATCAGCGATAACCCCGAGCTGGAAGAGGAGCTATCCGCCCTTATATTTGAAGCGTTAAAAGGATAGGCCGGCGGCATGACGAACAAAGAGAAATACCGTTTGCTTTCCGAAAACGAACCCTGTCTGCCCATCTTTTCCCGGAACTGGTGGCTGGATACGGTCTGCGGAGCGGCAAACTGGGACGTCTTGCTGGTCGAAAAGAACGAACGCATCCTGGCGGCGATGCCGTTGTATACCCCCTGTCCGCATGTCGTCTCCATGCCGCCCTTTACACAGACGATGGGGCCATGGTTTGCCCCGGAGGACGAGGGCGAGGCAGGATACGCCGCCCGCCTGGAACGGCGCCAGGCGATCTGCAAAGGCTTTGTCCGTGAGCTGGAAAGATACCGCGCTTTCCTGCAGAACTTCAACTACCGGATCACCGACTGGCTGCCTTTCTACTGGAGAGGCTATACGCAAACCACCCGCTACACCTACCTGCTGGACGGGATCGGGGAGCCGGATATCCTGTGGCGGGGGATGAGCCTCAATATCCGCCGCAATATCACCAAAGCGAAAGGGAAATACCGCATCACGGTGAAGCGGGGTATTCCCGTCGACGAGTTTATGCGCGTCTATGCCCTGACGTTTAGCCGCCAACGGAAACAGCCGCCCGGGAGGGATGTGCTGAAGAGACTGATCGCCGTCTGCCGCGACCGCGGACAGGGCGACCTCTGGGGAGGATACGACGGGGAGGGACGCCTGCACGCCGCCGCCTTTATCGTATGGCAGGCTGGGGGGAGCGCCTATTACATAGCGGGGGGCGCCGATCCGGCGTTGCGCGGTTCGGGAGCGCACGCTTTAGTCTTGTGGGAGGGGATTCAGGCGGTTTCGGCCTTTACCTCCCTGTTTGACTTCGAGGGCTCGATGATTCCCGGCGTCGAACGCTTTTTTCGCGGGTTCGGAGGAAAACAAACGCCTTTCTTCACAATAAGTAAAGGAAAAATCAGTTTGTTCGACAGAGCCCGCTCAAAACTGGGCAGGCTGCTTCATCACTAAAAAGAGAATGGTCTATGCTTATGAATAACTGCGACAATGGCGTCATTCCCTATATCCTGAAATTCCTTATCGGAGAGGGCAATGCCGGAGGGTGGCAACGCAGGGTCGGTTATACCGCCGACCGGCAGGCGTTTCACCGGTACGCCGTCGTTATTGTCCCGGCCTCTACCATCTGCTTTCCCGCATCCGCCGAGGCGGAAGACGATCTGCCTGTTTTGCCTTTGGCCGAGATAGAGGGCGTACCGTTGCTGTTCGGGAAACCTACGGTGGAATGGGCGGGTGAAACGCTGGTCGTTTATGCCGATATTGTTGCCGGGGCTTTCTTTTTGCTTTCCCGTTACGAAGAGATACGGCGGCGGGATGTCCGCGATAGGTACGGGCGTTTTCCGGGGAGAGAGTCGTTGCCCTGCAGAGCCGGCTTTATCCACCGTCCGGTGGTTGACGAATACGGCAGGCTTCTTCGCGGATGGCTTCGCCGGGCAGGGGTGGATGTGCCGGAGCCGGAGCCGGGTATCCGCAAGATATGGCTGACGCATGATGTCGACGTACCGTTCTTTTGCCGCACCCTGCGCGGCGTCTTACGCGAAACGGTGAGGGGCGGCGGCATCGGCAAGGCATGGAAACTGCTCAAAGGCCCGTTGGAGGCGGATCCCCTCTATACGTTCCCCTGGCTGATCGAACAGGACAACCGCCTGAGGAAAGCGGTAGGCCGGCATCGCTGCGAATCCCTCCTTTTCATCAAGGCGGGCGGGCGGACAAAACAGGACAAGCCGCTGTACAACCTCCACTCCGCCGACATACAATCGCTACTGGCCATCAGCAGGACGGAGCAGGTCGGCATCGGGCTGCACAGCAGCTATTCGGCGGGAAAGGATCCTACCCGTATCGCGGCGGAGAAAGAACGCCTGCAAAAGGCCGCCGGCAGGGAGATACGGTACAACCGCCACCATTACCTCGCCCTGTGCGAACCGGAGGATTACAGTTGGCTGGAGCGTGCCGGTATCACCGACGACTTTACGATGGGTTACGCCGACCTGCCCGGTTTCCGCCTGGGGACGTGCCGGCCTGTCCGGTGGATCAACCCGGCGACCCGTTTCGTCTCTTCCCTCACGCTGCATCCGCTCACCGTCATGGATGTCTCCCTGAGCGACCCGCGCTATATGCATCTACGGTATGACGAAGCGCTGGCCTATTGCCGCCAACTCTTCGACAGGGTGGCGCTCTTTGCCGGCGAACTGGCCTTGCTCTGGCACAACGACACCGTTACCGGCGAAAGCAGCTTCTCCGCCCCCGCCCCCTGGCACAGAAAACTATATGAAACATTGATCCAAGAACTGACTGAACAATGAAGATCCTTATTCTCTGCGACATGTTCCCTCCCGCTTTCGGGCCGCGCATGGGATACCTCTGCAAATACCTGGCGCGCGCCGGGTGGAAGCCCGTTGTCGTCACGGAACATATCGACGACCATACGTTTGAATTTCTTACCGGGCATGTGCCGGTCACCTATATCCGCTATTACAGGGCGAAAGGAAAGGTGGCGCGGAAGCTGGAATGGGCATTTGTTTTCCTGATGGATATCTGTTTCCACTACAAAGACCGGAAGATGGCTGCGGTCGCTTCCAAACAGTTGAAAACAGGAGAATATGCCGGTATCCTGTGCAGCACATACCGCACATTCCCCCTGCCGGCGGCACGAAAGCTGGCGCGGAAATACAACCTGCCCTTTATTGCCGACACACGCGATATCATCGAGCAGTACGCCGCTGACGAATACATCGCCCGTCCGCCCCGCCTGTTTCCCTGGCTGGACAGGCAGATCATCCGCCTGTTCCGTTACCGCCTTTTGCGCGACAGGAACCGGGCGTTGCGGGAGGCCGCCTGCATCACCACCGTCTCCCCCTGGCACGTGGAGATGATGAGACGGTATAACCCCCGCGTCGAACTGGTCTATAACGGGTACGACCCCGAACTGTTTTATCCCGCACACGTCCCTACGCCGCAGTTCCGCATTACCTATACCGGACGCCTGCTCAGCCTGGCGACCCGCGACCCAGAGCTGCTGTTCAAGGCTATACACATCCTGTCGGATATCGGGTTTATCCGTCCGGAGGAGTTTCGCGTACAATGGTACATCGACGACGCTTCCGTGGAGCTGATCCGCCCCCTGGCCGACCTGTACGGTATTGCCGCCTATATGGATTACCCCGGGTATGTGCCCGCCGACCGTATACCGGCTATCCTCAACGAGAGTTCGATCCTGCTGCAACTGGCCAACAAAGCGGGAGAGGGCGGCCCTAAAGGGATTATGACCACCAAGCTGTTTGAAGCCTTTGCCGTCGAAAAGCCCCTCCTGCTGGTGCGTAGCGACGAGAGCTACCTGGAGGAGACGATCCGCCGCGCCCGTGCCGGAAAAGCGGTGCGCACGGTGAATGAGACGTCCGGTTTTATCTTGCGCTACCTCGACCGATGGAAAAAGAAAGGCTACACAAAAGTCCTGGTAAGACGCGAAGAGACCGCCGTTTTCTCCCGCAGCAAACAGGCGGAACAATTTATGCATATCTTTACCGCTGTGGTAAAAGAACATGGAGGTACACATGGATAAACATCTCAATATCGTGGCATTAAATGTCCCTTACCCCCCCAACTACGGAGGCGTGATTGATATCTATTACAAATTAAAGGCGCTGCACGACGCCGGCGTGAAGATCGTCCTGCACTGTTTCGAGTACGAACGCCCGCCGGCCCGAGAGCTGGCGCCGTTGTGCGAAGAGGTCTATTATTACCGGCGCCGCACGGGATGGGCGGCCAACGTCACCCTCCTGCCCTACAACGTCTACAGCCGCAAAAACCCCGACCTGATCGCCAACCTGCTGAAGAATGATTACCCTGTGCTGTTCGAGGGGCTACATTCCTGTTATTATATCGGCGATAAACGGCTTGCCGGGCGTTGCAAAATCTATCGCGCAAGCAATATAGAGCATGACTACTACCGTCTTTTGGCACGGTCGTCCCACTGTTTTACGGTAAAAACCTTTATGCGCATCGAAGCGTGGCGCTTCAAATGGTATGAGCGGGTCATCGCCCATGCCTGCCTGACATTGGCCGTATCCGCCACCGATACGGCATACCTGCGTGGGAGATTCCCCGGCAAACGGATCGAGTGTATGCCGACCTTTCATGCGAACGATGAAATAACCGCACAGCCCGGCCTGTCCGGTTTTATCCTCTATCACGGGAAACTCTCCGTCGCCGAGAACGAACATGCCGCCCTCTACCTGATCAAGCATGTATTCAGCCGGTTAAGCCATCCATGCGTCATCGCCGGTATGAACCCCTCCCGCCGCCTGGCGGATGCGGTGGCAGCCCATCCCCACATCACGCTGGAAGCCAACCCCTCCGGCCAACGGATGAACCGGCTTATCCGCGAAGCGCAGATACACCTGTTGATCACCTTTCAGGATACGGGATTGAAACTGAAACTGCTGAACAGCCTCTTTGCCGGCCGTCACGTCGTGGCGAACCGCCTGATGCTAGCCGGAAGCGGCCTTGATCCGCTTTGCCACATCGCCGATACGCCGGACGAAATGGCGGAGGCCTGCAACCGCCTGATGCAGCTGCCCTTCACCCCCGAATGTATCGCGGAAAGAAGCGCCCTCCTGATCCCCGCCTATTCAAACAAACACCAGGCCCAACGGCTATACGGCATGATCTATGAAAACCTGTGAACTGTCCGCCGCCGCCCAATCGCTGGCCTTACGCCTCGAAGCCGTCGACTACGACAGCCTGCCCATCAGCGCGTACAACAAACGGTACATCCGCTCCATGCGTCCGGCGTTCGCCTATTACCTGGAGATTTATGCCGCTTGTCTCCGGCGCGGCCTTTCCGCAACCGGACAGCCGCCCGCCTCGCTCGTTATGGTCGATTACGGCGGGGGGAGCGGCTTTCTCAGTATGCTGGCCAAAGAGGTAGGGATAGGGCGGGTTATATACGTCGACCTCAACCCGCTATCGGTAGAGGCCGTAACCGTCCTGAAGCAGCACACCGGCTGCGGCCCCGACGATATCCTGTCCGGCGATACCGCCGTTTTAGCCGCATGGTGCGCCGCCCGGCAGGTAAAACCCCAATTGCTTGTCGCCACCGACCTGATCGAACATGTCTACGATTTGAAGCCCTTTTTTGCCGCCCTGGCGGGGATAAACGAACGGTTGTCGATGATTTTTACGACGGCCTCCACGCCCTACAACCCATGGGTAAAGCGGCGGTTGCGCCGTTTCATGAAAGAGTGCGAGTCGGGCGGGCAGGCCTCGCCCGGCTATTATGCGAAGCGCGAACAGTTTATCCGCACCTGCCGCCCCTCCTTTTCCGACGAGATGGTAGAGCGGTGGAGCCGGAATACGCGCGGCCTTACCTATCCGGATATCGAAGAGGCGATCGGCGAGAACCGCCTGCCGGTACCCGGGGATGCGTTCAACACCTGCGATCCGGCGACGGGCAACTGGGCGGAACGTATCCTCCCGATCGACGCCTACCGCACGCTCCTGGCCGCTTCCCGCTTCTCCCTCGCGGTCGGCAAAGGGCATTACAACACCCACCGGCGCAACCGCTTCGCGGCCTTCCTCTGCCGGTGCGCCAACGTCGTCATTCGCCGCTCCGGAAAAGCCGGGTTCCTCCTCTCCCCCTACATCCTCCTTTACTGCTCCCGCAAGGATGCCGGAGCCGTTTAGTTTTCATTTGATTTTCTCGACATAATTTCCAATAACAATGCTAATAACCTGGCCGGTGCTACAGGAGCATCCGCCTTGTGAAGAAAGCTTCATCATACAGGAGAGAAACCCTCCCCCCATACAATATACCTGTCCGCATTTCTCGCAACGTGAAACAACTGCCGGACGGTATTTTCCAATAAGCGCAACAGGAATGGAAGCCGCTTTCAGCTCGTAGTATTTCCTCCCACAAATGCGGCACGTCACCTGACTGCCGATATACCTCTTCACAGCAGCCCTGACCTCTTTACTTTCTCTAAAAAATAAGCCCATCTTTTCTACCCTTTCATTGATTAAGTTAAGCGATTTCATTACATAATCCAGTACTAGTATACAAGGGATAAAGGTATAAAAAAGACCAAAAACAAATCACAAATTTTCGCTCATTTTTTCTCACGTAAGTGAATCCCCGGAGATGTTTTTTCTGAAAAATCAGCGCGTTTAACATTAATGCATTGTTTTGCGCGTTATATTTGCAAAAAATAGTTCACAACTAAAAAGCCAGATGGATTACACGTTTATAATCAGGTTTAACGATGACAATCATTCGCTGTCATCAACAAATGGGATTCCAATTGATTCATTGGGTGAATTGCTGGCATCCCTTGGTAAAGCAATTGGATTAAAAAAAGGGGATAACCTCACCTTAAGTGAGATAAGAGGAAACTGCTACGCACTTGGGCTTACGACAAACAGTGAGCCTATACACAGTAGTTTGAAAGTTATCCATAAGCAAATATCAGAGAATGACTATTCCGGCTTAAATTCTGACCAAAAGAAATATGCCGCCAAACTCAAGGCGGTTATGGGAAACAAATACAGAGTGAACACGTATGACAACAATAAGGAATTTGATTATAAAATCAATCAAATCCAATTGTCTGATACGGTTGAATCATACTTTGAAGTTGATGATATATACGGTATAGTAGCTTCGATAGGAAGTTCAAATCTACATTCAAAGTCATCAATTAAGTTATCCGAAGAGGGGTATGAAATACAAATCACGAGCGAGCAGGAGGATGAATTGATTAAGTGTTTTAAAAAGAACAAGTTGTTACTGAGGATCAAGAAGAAGATAAATACAGAAACAGGGAAAATCGAATCGGCTGTTTTGATAGACTTTGGCGTTGTAAAGAATCCCGAAGAGAGATTGGCTGATAAGGCCGAAGAGCTAAAAGGCCGGCACAGGGGCAGGGGCATTTTCCCAAAGGTAAAAGATTCCGTGCTATCAGTGAGAGGTTTAAGAGGTAGTGTTAATCCAAATCAACTAGTCGGAGATGGGCAATAGCAAGAAAATATCCGAATGGATACACATACTGTTAGATACAAGTTTCATTATTGATTACCTATCGTCGCCCGAAAAATTCGATGACAACCCTAAAAAGAAAGAAAGCATCACACTCGCCAATGATATTATGAGTGAATTGTCTCTTGTGAATAGAGTACACAAACCTCAATTTTACATCACTTCGATTACTATAGGGGAATTAATAAAGCTCGAAACCGCATCAATTTCACGGAAAATAGTCGAAATATTTTATTCGGGAGATGTCACTTTTCTGCCCTACGGAAAAAGTGAAGCAGAGGAAATGAATGAATTTATTCAAAAATACAGGAAATTAAAAGAGCCTTGGAAATCATTACAAGCGATAGAAAAAGCGAAAAAAGAAAGTGAATGTATGAACTATCGTGGATGGATAAACGATGATATGAAGATTTTGAGTTGCGCAAAAAAGTTGCACGATAAAAAAATGCTTGATGTGATTCTAACATCTGACGAAAAGACATTTCTCCCAATCGCAGAAATATGGAAATTGCCATGCAGATGTCTAAATTCAACGTATTTCCCAAGGGATATGTATGGGGAATTGAAAGAACAATAGTAGGGATAATTCCAATATGAAAAGCTACTATCTATCTATTTTCGTGAATGATTCCGGTATTTCCGGCATGGCGCCGTGTTGTGTGCAGACGAAGGCCGACACATCTACTGCCAATGTGTGCGCTTCGGCGATGCTCTTTCCGTCAAGGATGGCCGCTATGAAAGCCGCTGTGAACGAGTCGCCTGCGCCTACCGTATCGGCAACCGTCACTTTCGGCGTTTCAACAAACGATACATGCCCTGCCGTAAAGAGGTAACTTCCGTTTATTCCGCAGGTTAGGATCAGCATTTTCAGGTTGTACTTCGCCAACAGCAACCAACATTTGTCCTGCAAGTCAATGCCGGGAAAACCGAACAAACGGCTGACGGCGACCAATTCCTCGTCGTTGATCTTCAGAATATTGCATTTGTTAAGAGCGTTTTGTAAGATATCCCTGTTATAAAATCCCTGCCGCAGGTTGATGTCGAAAATCCTGTACCGCCCCTCCCCGTCGGGTATGGCGTCGAGGAAACGGTTAATCGTATCGCGCGATACCACATTCCGTTGCGCCAGCGAACCGAAGCAAACGGCTTTTACCTGCTTCGCCAATTTTTCGAGTTCCGGTGTAAACGGGATATGATCCCACGCCACATTTTCCTTCATGTTGTAACTCGGAACGCCTGTATTATCCACCGTTACCTGCACAACGCCAGTCGGATAAGGCGCCTTTTCAAGGTGGTAGCGCAACCCTTTGGCGTTGAAGTTCTCGAGAATCTCGTCGCCCAACCTGTCGTCGCCAATAGCGCTGACCACCACGCCGTCGTACCCGAACTGGGAAATATGGTAGGCGAAATTAGCCGGCGCCCCGCCTATCTTTTTCCCCTCCGGAAGCACGTCCCACAATGCCTCGCCAATACCGACTACAATTCCTTTCGGATTCCTTTTCTTTGTCTTTTCAGTTGTTGCCATATCATGTCATACATTTATGGCATAAAGGTAGTTGACCGAAAGATCGCAGCCATGCATTTGTTGAAAAAAAACGGAAAAATAATTCGTCGTCATTCCAATTTGACGGGTGTGGCCAAACGCCGTAGGCAGAGTATGCATACTTTCTGGAAAGAGTATGCATACTTTCCCGAAAGAGTATGCATACTTTTTTGAAAGAGGGTGCATACTCTACTCTGGATCGTTTATAATGACGACGAATCATAACGTTTGCAGATTAAAAAGATGTTGTATCTTTGTGGCGGATAAAATGCAAAGATCTTTACATGTTGGGATTAGTCACGAAAGGTATTCTCGTTGGAGTATTGGTGTCAGCGCCCATGGGGCCGGTTGGTATGCTATGTATTCAAAGAACTCTGAGTAAGGGGCGTAGGCACGGTTTTGTTACCGGCCTGGGCGCTGCGTTTTCTGATATTATATATGCTACCGTCACCTGCCTGGGCATGGGGGTGGTGGTCAATTTCGTAGAGGCGAACCATGCGGCGTTGCAGTTGGTGGGAAGCCTTGTCTTGGGGCTTTTCGGCTATTATATTTATCAAACCAACCCCACAAAAAGTTTAAAAAAACAAAAAGAGAAAAAATTATCCTATACACAGGATTTTATTACAGCTTTTCTGCTTACTTTTAGCAATGTTTTAATTGTGCTGTTATTTATTGGATTATTTGCCCGTTTCGGGTTTGTATTACCGGAATATTCCGTCTGGATGTTGATTGGTGGTATTGTTTGTATTGGAGTGGGTGCAATATTGTGGTGGTTTGGGATAACATATATCGTTTCGAAAATGAAAGTATGGTTTAACGTTCGTGGTATTTGGGTATTGAATCGAATCGTAGGTTCGATCATCATCCTGCTGTCTATTGTCGGTGTTTTATCCGTATATATATATTATGTGTAATTATCGTCTAAAATTTATATAATATGAAAAGGCTCAAGGTACCTTGTCTTGTCGCGCTTGATGTGTTGGATTTATCATCCGTTGGATTTCTGTTGGAAAATAGGGCTCAACGGGAGTATATTGATGTGGTTAATTGGAAACAGTACCCATACAAGCCTATTGTCGTTTTTGATATCGCCCGGTCGAACGTGAACTTATATATTCGTTTCTTTGTGAAAGGAAACGGGTTAAAGGCGCTGTATACGACCGACAATTCTCCTGTTCATAAAGACAGTTGCGTCGAATTTTTCATGAAAAAACCCGGTGATGAAGGGTACATGAATTTTGAGTTCAATTGCCTTGGCGTATGCGATGCGGCCTACCGCCTGTCTCGTGATGTGAAGCAGCCGCTTTCGCAGGACGAGTATCAGTCTATCCGCCGTTATACCAACGTGGAACACCGCGCTTTTGAGGAAAAGAGCGGGGTTTATACATGGGAATTAATCGTGGCTATTCCGCTTCAGTTGATGGGGTTGGATCCGGAAAATCTTCCTGAAAAGATCGGGGGTAATTTCTATAAGTGTGCGGATGAGACGACCTCTCCCCACTTTGTGAGTTGGAATCCGATCGAAACGGAGGCTCCCGATTTTCACCGGCCGGATTTTTTTGGAGAAATCTATTTCTAAAAGGCTTTTCCGCCGCCGTAGGCGACGGGGCACACAAACAAGCGATGAGGCTGTCTCGAAAACGGGCAGCCTCTTTTTTTGCTTCTACGGTCTCCTTAATCGGACAGTTTCTTTTCAATAATAAAAGAGATAATCAGGGCAATACCGCCAAACAACAGCACCGATGCGCCGTAGGCGGAAGCGATAGCCTCTCTTTGTTGCCAGTGATCCGCATCTGCCAGGATGTTGTTTGATACCAGAACCGTGCTGATAATAAAGCCGCTAAGTATACCAAGCCCTATCCCGGCAAGCAGGCTTCCGATCTTCAGGCTGCTGAACGAAAAACTGCCTGGGAATCGTTTTAACCTCCCGTCAAAAACAGACGGGTCGACTTTCTCTCCTATTTTCTCAATCATGGCCAGGCGCTCCTTTTTGCAAATGAGCAATTCGAATATGCCATAAATCCCTGCGCTAATGATCCCGATAATAAGCGGGACGCTAATAAACTCCAACATACTACATTGTTTTTTTAATGAATAATCCGTTTTATCAATCTCATCACATTTGACGCCTCTCTTTGGAAAAGGTTACAGACGGTGGATTATTTTTGGGGGGAATTATTGTTGGGTAAATAAAGATTGACTACATTTGCAGGCTGATTTTATGACATAAATAAAAACAAAGAAGTTCCTTCAAACGATGATTAATAGAATATTAATTCGTATCAAAGTCCTACAGATCATGTATGCATATTATCTGAATGGGAATAACGATCTGAAAACGGCGGAAAACGAATTGCTTTTCAGCCTGCAAAAATCTTACGATTTATATCATTACTTTCTTCTTCTTCTCATTGATCTTACGAATCTCCAAGGCCGGAAAGTCGATAACCGGCGGCACAAATACCGGCCGTCCGACGACGACCTGAATCCGAATATGCGGCTGATAAACAACCGTTTCATCGCCCAGTTGAGCGCCAATGAATCGCTTCTTCACTATGTGAACGAGCGCAAGCTGTCGTGGGATAACGACCAGGATTTCGTGAAAAGCCTGTTGGAGCAGATCCTCTCGTCGGATATCTATGCGGCCTATATGGAGAACGAAGACGATTCGTATGAGACGGATAAGGAATTTTGGCGTGCCGTCTTCAAGCACCTGGTCTGCGGCAATGAGATGATCGTCGACCACCTGGAAGACAAGAGCATATACTGGAACGACGATATCGAAATCGTGCAGACGTTCACCCTGAAGACGATCAAGCGTTTCAGCGAGGAGGAGGGCGGCGGGCAGTCGCTGTTGCCGATGTTCAAAGACCAGGAAGACCGCATGTTTGCGATCAAATTGTTTCGCGAATCACTCCTGCACGAGGGCGAATACCGCGAACGGATCAATAAGCATACGAAGAATTGGGAGACGGAGCGCGTTGCCCATATCGACCTGATTATTATGCAGGTAGCGCTTGCCGAGATCATGACGTTCCCCTCTATTCCGGTCAACGTCAGCCTGAACGAATACATCGACACGGCGAAATATTACAGCACGCCCAAGAGCGGTACCTTTATTAACGGCATCCTGGACGCGATCGTCGATGAGTTAAAAAAGGAAAAGCTATTGCTTAAGCATTAATATTATGCCTATATTTGTCTGGTTTTTATAAGCAATTATTTATTTCAATACAATAGAAAATGAATCTACTCAGTATTTTACTTCAAGCTCCGGCGCCGGCAAGCGGAGGCAATTTTTCGATGATTTTGATGATGGTCGTCGTTGTGGCTATCTTTTATTTCTTTATGATCCGTCCGCAGCAAAAGAGGCAAAAGGAGATCAGGAAAGCCCGCGAAGCGATGAAACCCGGCGATAAGGTGATCACTTCCGGCGGTATTTATGGGAAAGTAAAGGAGATCACCGACACGCACATGCTGATCGAAATAGCGGATGGCGTCAGGGTACGTATCGACAAGGCCTCCGTTTTTGCTTCGCCCGAAGATCTGCTGCAGAAATAATTAAAGCGTACCGGAGGCTTATGCAACGACTTGAACATATCAACGAATCATTCAAGTCTGAAAAGAGGAGAATTAAAGCGTTCCTATCCCGTCAAAGATGGAAGGAGGCTTTAATCTTCCTTTTTTTTGTGTTTCTTGCGTTCAGTTTCTGGGTTTTACAGAGTTTGCAGGAGGAGTATGAGATTCAGGTCACGCTGCCTGTGCGGTACAGGAACGTCCCTCCCGATATTTCGTTTATCCAGACGCCGCCCAGGGAGATCAGGGCGCGCATAAAAGACAAGGGCAGCGTCCTGTTGAACTACACCGTAGGGCAGAACTTTTCCGGTATTGACATCAATATGAAAGATATTCCGGAGAAAAACGGCGTCGTCCTGTTCTCCGAAAAAGAGGTAGAGAGCGGCATTATGAAGCAGCTTATCGCCACGACCAACCTGCTCAGCTTCGAGCCTCGCCGGATAGAGGCGCCTTATGGCATACGGATGAATAAGACGGTACCGGTCGTCTTTGACGGCAGGGTACATACGGAGCCGGGCTTTTTCGTGTGCGGGGATATCGTGGTTGATCCGCCTATCGTCGAGGTGTATGCGGCCGATGCGGTATTGGACACCTTGCGGTCGGTCAAGACCGTGCATACGGAGATCACGAGGGGCGACAAGACGCTGACCCGCTTGATCCAGCTTCAGAAAATCGACGGGGTTTCCATCGAGCCGAACGCCGTATCCATCACCGTTCCCATTGAGGAGTTTACGGAAAAGACGCTGGAAATCCCTGTCGTCTGTACGGGGACGCCGTCGCGTTATACGATCCGCACGTTCCCCGCGGTGGTGAAGATCACCGGCAGTGTGCCGCTGTCGCGCTTTAAGGAGCTGACGGAGGCGGATTTCTCCATGCAGGTCTCTTTTGACGATATGAAACAGAACGTGTCGGGGGTTCTTCCCGTCCGGTTGACGGAAAAGCCTGATTGGGTAAGGAATATCACTGTTTCCCCCGATTCGGTCGAGTTTATCCTGGAACAAAGCGGCGAGGATGATTAAGGTTGGGCTGACCGGTGGGATAGGCAGCGGGAAGTCGGTCGTCGCTTCGCTGTTCGGCGTCTTGGGGATTCCGGTGTATATTGCCGATACCGAGAGCAAGCGATTGGTCAACAGCTCGCCTTTGATCCGTGAACGGCTTACGGCGTTGTTTGGCGACGGGATCTATGGCGACGGGAGGATAGACCGCCGGCGCCTGGCTTCGCTGATCTTTGGCGACGCCGCCCTTTTGAAGCGGGTGAACACCATTATCCATCCCGAGGTGTGCGCCCATTTCCTGGCCTGGGCGGAGCGGCAAACGTCTGATATCTGTGTCATTGAGACGGCTATCCTTTTTGAATCCGGGTTTGACAGGGAGGTCGATGTCTCCGTATTGGTGTATGCGCCTTTGGCGTTGAGGACGGAGCGTGTGCTGATGCGTGAACAGGGGATGACCCGCGAAGAGGCCGCCGGCAGGATGCGCCACCAGTCGTCCGACGAAGAGAAGAGGGAGATGGCCACTTACGTGCTGTATAACCACGACGGGGAGGCCTTGATTCCGCAGGCGGAGCGCCTCATTGCCGCTTTGCGGCTCAGGGAAAGCGCGGGGAGGTCATAGAAAGAGCCAATTTTGCAGGATATAGATGCCGGCGCCGGCCAGGTAGCCCAGCATAGCCAGCCATGATATCCGTTTCAGGTACCATATAAAGTCAATCCTTTCAAGCCCCATCACGACCACGCCGGCAGCCGACCCGATGATCAGCATACTGCCGCCCACTCCCGCACAATAGGCCAGGAACTGCCAGAAAACGCCGTCCTGCACGAAATTCAGCAGGTAGGCATTCCCTGCGGAGGCGGCGATCAGGCTGCCGTCCGTCACCGGGTACATGCCGATAGCGCCGGCCACCAACGGCACATTGTCGATCACCGCCGAGAATGCGCCGATAATCAGGTCGACCACATAGACGTTCCCTACCGCCTCGTCCAGCCATACCGAAAAAAGCGTCAATATCCCGCTGCAACGCAACGCATCGACAGCCAATAAAATACCGAGGAAAAACAGGATCGTACTGCCGTCTATGCGGTGTACGATCTTGGACAGGCGGAGCTTGACATCCTCCGACACGAAATTGCGCCGGTACATAATCTCCGTATAAAACCACAGGATACCGACCCCAAAGAGGATACCCATAAAGGGCGGCAGGTGGGTGATCGTCTTAAAGACAGGCACAAAGACAAGGCATCCGATACCCAGCATCAGGATAGAACGCTTCTCTTTCGTTTTCAGCTCTTTCAGCAGCTCGTTGTCTTCATCTTCCCGCAGGATGCTATTGGGCGTCTTGATGTCGCCATGCAGAAAACGCCTTGCGATGAGTACGGGGACAAGCATGGAGACCAGGCTGGGCAGAAACAGGTGCGGGATGGTCGCCGCCGTCGAAATATTCCCCTTTACCCACAGCATGATGGTGGTGATATCGCCGATCGGCGACCAGGCGCCGCCGCTATTCGCCGCGATGATGACGATACTGCCGAATACCCAGCGCTCCTTGTAATTGCCGACCAGCTTCCCGATCAGCATGATCATGACGATGGAGGTGGTCAGGTTATCCAGCACGGCGGACATGAAGAACGTGAGGAAAGCGATCAGGAGCAGCAGTTGCCGTTTCTTGCGGGTCGTGATCCGGTTGGTAATGAAGAGGAATCCCCCGTGGGCGTCGATCAGCTCGACGATGATCATCGCCCCGATCAGGAAGATGAGCGTTTCGGCAATCCCGCCGATGCTTTCCAGCACCTGGTATTCGACCACAAAACGGAGCGCCTGTTCGGTATAGGGAAGTGAAGCGACGGCGGGAAAGGATTCGAGATAATGGGTAAACTCTTCCGGCGACGCCACCGGGATCAGCCCCGGAGCGGCGTAGGTATATATGATCCACAATACGGTACCCAGGAACAGGGCTGTACCGGATTTATTCAGTTTGAGGGGATGCTCCAATGCAATGAGGAGGTATCCGATCAGGAAAACGGCAATCATAGCGGCTAAGATCATCAGTCTTTCTTTTTAAATGCTAAACAAAAGTAGGAAGTATTCCCAGTTCCTGAAACATTTTGCGGTAATTTTCCGCTTTTTCGTGCAACGGTTGGGGATATCTGCGCGAGGAGGAGGGCATACGGTAGACGGTCAGCTCTTTTCCCATAAAGAGGCACGTGGCGGAGTCGCCTATCTTAGGCTCCGTCACAGGGAGGATCGTGCGGAGCGTGTCCATGGCCTTTTGGCCTGTGACCACAATCGCCTTGCACGCCGGTATCTTCTCCAGCGTCCCGGCCAGATCCAGCGGCGTGACGACGTTCAGGAACTGATCCGACGCATTGTCTTTCAGCCGGATCACCTCCACGGCGGTGTCGCCGATCGCAATCCCTTTATTCCGGCAGAACGCCCTTACCCGCTCTTCCGAGAAAGCTTTTCGCGAAGCGGTGAGAAAGTAATCCCTGTTCGAGTGGAACAGGAAGCCCATGATCCTCCACATGTCGTTCCGGATGTTGGGATAATAGAAATCCATCGACCACAACTCTTGCTTCGGCGGGAAGCTGCCCAACATCAGCAGCCGGGCGTTTTCCGGCAGAAAGAACCCCAGGGGATGCCGCTCTACCTGCATGGGATTAAAGCCGGTAGGCAAGCCCGGTCAGGAAATAGATGTTGTACATTTTGTACGGTATGCCATTGAAACCGGAGGGGAAAACAGGCGTCAATCCCCACGACAGCTGTCCGGTCACCGCCATCTTCGACGAGAAAGACCAATCGGCGGAGGCCATCAGCCCGGCGTCCGTTTTACGGACATGGTCGGAGAAATCGAAGACCGCCTTTTCGATGTTGATCCTGTCGCCGTCCGGCCCGCCGTCGCGGATATACCCCTTGGAGGCGCTCCCCTCAAATTTGGCATCCTGCATGGAGGCATAATAGCCGCCTATGCGGAACGTCCATTTCTCGAAAGGACGGTAGGTGGCCAAGAGAGGGATCACCAGGTAGCCGTTCTTCACCTTTGTTTCGTTATAGCCGGTATACATACCCGAAAAGGAGCCGGTGTTATCCCCCTCGCCGATGACGAGGTCGGTATTCATATACATCACGTCGGCCTTGATCCTCATCCCTTTCAGGTCGATGGCCAGTCCGGAGGTCACGCCCCATTGCGGGGTCAACCAACGGGTGATATGGAACGCCAGCGAACCGCCGAAGCCGGGGTTCCAGGCATGTATCTTACGTATTTCAGCCGGAAGGGGCAGCGGGCTGGTACCCCCAATATTGTATCCGGCAAAGGCCTTGTATTCCCAGCGCCTGAACGCCTGTTGCCCATGCGTCGCGTGGCAGGCTAAAAGGCCGGCCAGCAGGAATAGAACCGCGTATATTCGTTGTCTTCTCATTGCTCCTGATTATTATCTAATGTTCTTTGCGTATCGTCTTCGACCACCACCAGCACGTCATCCACCACAAGGCGGCTTCCGATGGCGCCCTCATACAGGTCGCCGTTAAAACTGGAAGAGAAAATAACGGCCAGTTTATACCTGTTATTCGTGAAATCGACCACATGGTCGGTTTTATATTCGAACGGAATTTCAAACGTATTGAAATCGTCCCCCTCCGAGCCGGCTTTCATTTCGGGCGGCATCATGGCGATGGCGACAATGTTGGGGTGGGTGAGGATGTTCGTCCCGTCGAGCCGCTCCAGCTTTTCGTCCGAACGGAAAAAGAC
>JAISRY010000168.1 GCA_031273385.1 Tannerellaceae bacterium
TTTTAAAAAATTATTTGCGGTTTGTCGGATTGTTTTTATATTTGTTGCCGAAATAACAATGAAAGTCGATGAAGACAATTTTGGTTCATACATATTGGTGGCGCTTCTTATCACTCCAGGGTCGTAAGGAACATGGGCGTTTGTCGGTATGAGAACTAAAAAGAAGAGCATAGTTTGAAGAAGAGAGGCCTGTCGCACTTGCGGTAGGCCTCTCTTCCTTTTTTGAGGCTAATCACAAACAGAACAGATAACGAATGGGAAAACAAATGGAAATGAAAAGGTATCAAGCGGATGAAAACGGCTATTACGGCGAGTTTGGCGGGGCATAAATCCCGGAGATCCTGCACACATGTGTGGAGGAGTTGCGGCAGACCTATCTGGAGGTATTGGAGAGCGAGGCGTTTAGGGAGGAGTACGGTCGGTTGTTGCGCGATTATGTCGGGCGTCCCTCCCCACTCTATCCCGCCCGGCGGTTGAGCGAAAAGTATGGGTGCACGATTTACCTCAAAAGGGAAGACTTGAACCATACGGGGGCGCATAAGATCAATAATACGATCGGGCAGATTCTGTTAGCCCGCCGGATGGGGAAGAGGCGGATTATCGCCGAGACGGGAGCCGGGCAGCATGGCGTGGCGACGGCCACCGTCTGCGCACTGATGGATATGCCCTGTACGGTCTATATGGGAAAGACGGATGTCGAACGGCAGCACGCCAACGTACAGAAGATGGAGATGCTGGGGGCTACCGTGACGCCGGTCACTTCCGGCAATATGACGCTGAAAGACGCCACCAACGAGGCGATCCGCCACTGGTGTTGCCACCCCTCAGATACCTATTATATTATCGGCTCGACCGTCGGGCCGCATCCCTACCCGGATATGGTCGCCCGTCTGCAGTCGGTGATCAGCGAAGAGATAAAGAGGCAGTTGCAGGAGAAGGAGGGGCGCGACTATCCCGATTACCTGGTGGCCTGCGTCGGCGGGGGGAGCAATGCCGCCGGTACGGCCTACCACTACCTGGACGATGAGCGGGTCGGGATTGTCCTGGCCGAAGCCGGGGGGAAAGGGGTCTGTTCGGGGATGAGCGCCGCCACGATCCGGCTGGGGAGAAAGGGCATCATACATGGCGCCTGTACGTTGGTCATGCAAAACGAAGACGGCCAGATCGAAGAGCCCTATTCCATCTCCGCCGGGCTGGATTATCCGGGGATAGGCCCGATGCACGCCCACCTCTCCCACACGAAAAGGGCGACCGTCCTTTCCGTAGACGACGACGAGGCGGTACAGGCCGCTTTCGAACTCACGAGGCTGGAGGGGATTATCCCGGCCTTGGAAAGCGCCCATGCGTTGGGTGCGCTCGGCAAGATGAGATTTAAACCGGAGGATATCGTCGTCCTGACCTTATCCGGACGGGGCGATAAAGATATGGATACCTATATAAACGCTTTTGCACCATGAACTACACATTTAGAACGGAAAGTAAGAAAGTGCCGGGCGACTTGCACACCCCGGTCAGTATTTACCTAAAAGTGCGCGACATCTATCCGAAGTCGGCGTTGTTGGAAAGCGCCGATTTCCACGGAAACGAGAACAGCCTTTCCTACATCGCCCTGTGCCCTTTGGCCAGTATCGGCATCAATGGCGGGGAGAGCGTCGCCTCTTTCCCGGATGGGAAAACCGAACGTACCGCCCTGACGGCGGAGGGCTACGGCGTGGCGGATACGCTGAACGCTTTCCTTGGCCGTTTCAGGGTCGAGGGCGGGGATAGGGACGTGTGCGGACTGTTCGGCTATACGGCCTTTGACGCGGTGCGTTACCTTGAGCCTGTCTCGGTGATGGAGGTGCACCACGACGAGAACGATGCGCCGGATATGCTGTATATATTGTACCGCTATATCCTTGTTTTCGACCATTTCAAGAACGAACTGACACTGATCGAACTCCTGCGGGAGGCGGAGGAAAGCCGTTTGCAGGAGATCGAAACGCTGATCGAAAACCGCAACTACGCCTCCTACAACTTTACGGCCGTCGGGCAGGAGACTTCGACCGTCACGGGGGAGGAATACAAGGCGATGGTGCGGCAGGGGATCAGGCATTGCCTGCGGGGGGATGTTTTCCAGATCGTGCTGAGCCGCCGGTTCGAGCAGGCGTTTAAGGGGGACGACTTCAAGGTCTACCGCGCTTTGCGGAGCATCAATCCCTCCCCCTACCTCTTCTATTTTGATTTCGGCGGTTTCCGTATCTTCGGCTCTTCCCCCGAAACCCACTGCAAGGTGACGAATGGCCACGCGACGATCGACCCGATTGCCGGGACAGCGTTCCGCACCGGCCATGACGCGCTGGACAGGCAGCGTACCGAAGCGCTGTTGGCCGACCCGAAAGAGAACGCCGAACATGTCATGCTGGTGGATCTTGCCCGCAACGACCTGAGCCGTAATGCACGGGATGTCAAGGTGGACTTCTATAAAGAGGTGCAGTATTACAGCCATGTGATCCATCTGGTCTCGCGCGTAAGCGGGGATATCCATGCCGGCAGTAATCCCGTTAAAACCTATATCGATACCTTTCCGGCAGGGACGTTGAGCGGCGCCCCGCAAGTCCGCGCGATGCAGCTGATTACGGCGATCGAGAAGCATAACCGCGG
>JAISRY010000233.1 GCA_031273385.1 Tannerellaceae bacterium
CGAAAAGTTTTAACCCGGTGCAGCTGATCACCTACATGTTTATGCATGATACCCATTCTTTCACGCATGTGTTCTTTAATATGTTCGCCGTATATATGTTCGGGCGGGTACTGGAGAATATCTGGGGGTCGAAGCGTTTCTTCCTTTATTATATGGTAACGGGGATAGGCGCGGGGCTGATCCAGGAGCTTGTCTGGTTTATCGAGCTTCGCGACGTGCTGGCTTCCGGCTATGACACGATCAACCTCAATGGGGTGGAGCTGCTGTCGAAAAGCGAATTTCTGAATCGCTTCATTACGATTGGGGCTTCGGGAGCGGTGTTCGGGGTTCTGCTGGCTTTTGGGATGATCTTTCCCCATGTGCCGCTCTATTTGATGTTTATACCGATACCGATAAAGGCCAGGTACTTTGTGATCGGGTATGGGCTGGTGGAGCTGTTTATGGGCGTCGCCCAGTTTGGAGGCGATTCGGTCGCCCACTTTGCCCATCTGGGGGGGATGCTTTTCGGGTATATCATGATCCGCTACTGGAAAACAAAAGGTGTAGACAATGGAGACTATTTTTACTGATCTGAAGCGTATTTTCCGCCGGGGGAATATGTTGGCGGATATAATATGCGTGAATATCGGGGTGTTTATCCTCCTTAAGCTGACGGGCGTATTCCTTATGCTGTTTGATGTACCGGATACCGGCTTCCAGCGCTACCTGGAGGTGCCCTCTTCGCCCTCGCTGTTGCTGTACAGGCCGTGGACGGCGATCACCTATATGTTTACCCACTACGACATCTGGCATATCCTGTTTAATATGCTGTGGCTATACTGGTTCGGGCGAATATTTCTACAATTCTTCAACCCCCGCCGCTTGGCGGGGCTTTACCTGTTGGGAGGGATAGCGGGGGCGTGCCTGTTCGTGCTGGCGTATAACGTATTCCCCTATTTCCGGACGGTTGCCGATACGAGTTATTTGCTGGGGGCGTCGGCGTCGGTGATGGCGATCGTCTTTGCCATCTCTTTTTACCGTAAAGACTATGAGATAGGGCTGCTGTTTATCGGCAGGGTAAAGCTGATCTATTTGGCGCTGTTTACGTTGGCGATCGACCTGATGGCGATCACGTCGACAAATGCCGGCGGCCATATCGCCCACCTGGGCGGCGCGTTCCTGGGTATCTGGTTCGCATCGAGGATGAAAGCAGGCAGGGATCTGACGGCGCCGCTCAACCGGCTGATCGACCGGATCGTGAATCTCGGCAAACGGAAGCCCAAAATGCATGTCTCCTACCGGCGGACGGAGTCAGACCAGGAGTATAACGCCCGCAAACATCAGGAAAGCGCCGAACTGGACGCTATTCTCGACAAGCTGAAACGCTCCGGCTATGGGAGCCTTTCGGCGGAAGAGAAGAGGAGGTTGTTTAATGCCGGCAAAAACTGATACCCTGATGAAGAGGATCCCATACAAACGTATAGTCAATTGGTTTTTCGTCGTGGCAAACCTGTTTGTCGCCCTGTTGCTCGTAGCGTCGGCCTACTCCGACAGGCTTTCCCCGGCCAGGAGTTTGCTGTTTTCCTACCTGGGGCTGGTCTTCCCATTTATCTGCATCCTGAACGTCTGCTTTGTCGTCTATTGGATCTGCCTGTTGCAATGGCGGTTTGTGCTGATTGGGGTAGGGGCTTTCGTGGTTTGCTGGAATCCGGTGAAGAGCTATTTCCCGTTTCACCTGCGCACGGATCCGCTTCCGGCAGAGCGTGTGATAAAGGTATTGACATATAATGTGATGAGCTTTGCCGAGAAAGACCATACGGCGGATTCGCCCAATATGATCGTTCAGTATATTGCCGATTCCGACGCCGATATTGTCTGTATGCAGGAGTATTTCGTCGGTACGTCGGCGAAGCGGCTGACGGTGGAGAAGTTGAACAAGGCATTGCACATGTACCCTTACCACTCGACGGTATTCTTTAACAACTCCTCCAAGTGGGGGCTGGCCGTCTATTCCAAATACCCCATTTCCGCATCGAGGCGGGCGCCTTACAAGAGCCGGAACAACGGCTCGTCCATTCACGAGATCGATATCGACGGGAAAAGGCTGACGTTGATCAATAACCACCTGGAATCGTTTAAGCTGACGGCGGAAGACCGGAGCCGTTATTCGGGGTTTATCAAAGGGGTGGGGCCTGAAACCTTTGGTGGGTTAAGGGGTGTTATCCAGCAGAAACTGGGGCCGGCGTTCCTCATCCGTGCGAAGCAGGCCGACGTCATCGCCGAAGAGATCCGGCGGATGAAGAGCGACTATATCCTGGTATGCGGCGACTTTAACGATACGCCCGTCTCCTATACCCACCGGACGGTGCAGGGTGCGCTGAAAGATGCCTTTGCCGAGTCGGGGCGTGGCGCCGGCGTGACATACAACCAGAATTTCTTCTGGTTCCGGATAGACCACATCCTGCACTCCTCCAATATGAAAGCCATCAATTGTACGATAGATAAAGTGAAATACTCAGACCATTACCCCGTATGGTGCTATTTCGCCCTGAACTGACGCCTATTCCGCCTCGCTTGCCGCACTGAAGACGTCGGCAAACAGGCTTTCGACAAAGAAGTAGGTGGCGTTGCAGAAGAGGACGGGGTCTTGGATTTCCGCGATCCTGTTGCCTTTCCCGTTATCGGCGATCACCTCCTCCGCCTTGTACATCTTAAGCCGTTTATCTTTATTGACGTCGTATTGATAGGTGATCTCTTTCACCTCTACCGTATACTTCCCGTCCAGGCAGGTGATATACATCTTGTATTTGATCAGCGTCCGGTCTGTCTCATTCAACAGCAGCTCGACCTTTGAACTGACCATGACCGTCCCTTTTGCCCGGTTGGAAGAGTGGTTGGAAAGGACGATGTCTTTCCCGAAACTTTTCTTCGCCCAGGCGTTGATGGCCTCAAACAGTCCGGCCTTTGTCGCGTCCGGTATCTCTACCTCGTCGCTGTAACAGATTTTCCCCTCTTTCTCAGGGGCGCATTTCTCGACCGTCCCCTTGTGTCCCTGCGCCATGGCCAGCGCAGGGAACAGGAGAAGCGATAGCATCAGGTATCTCTTCATCGTTCTTGTTATTTGATCCATACATGTATGATTTCGCCGGCAAACATCTTGTGCATCTCCCTGCCTGTCCACTCCTTGCGCAGCTTTTCGTCGTTGACGGATTCGGCGTTGAGGGGTTGGGAGAGCAGTTTACGACATTCGACGATCATCCAGGCTTCGCCGAAAGCCTTGCTTCCCGAGGGCGTCGTAATGGGGGTAAGCCCCGAACCTTTCACCTTGTCGGTATCCTTTCCCGATGCTTTCCCGCAGTATTCAAGGGCGCTCCGGTAGGCTTCGGTGTAGAACGTCAGGGTATAGGTGTCGTTCTTTTCCATGAGCTGGTAGGTGTAGCGGGTAGGGTTGATAAAGCAAAAGGCGACCGGTTTGCCGAACAGGTGCCCCAATCCTCCCCAGCTGGCGGTCATCATATTAAAGGCCGTTTCATTTCCCGCCGTAATCAGCATCCAGTCTTCCGAGAGCATCTTGATGATATTCCCCGGTATCTTGTCCGGCGTAATCTGCCGGTATCCCTCCAGCGTCGCAGAGGCGGGAGAGGCGGGCGCCGCGACAACGGGCGGCGGTGGGGGAGGCGCGACGGATACGTTTACCTCCGCCGGTGCAACCGGTGCGGCCTGCTCAACGACGGTATCTCCACCTCCGCCCAGGGAGGCTTCGGCTTCCCGGAAAAGGTTCTGTACGAAGTCGATCGTTTTCTTACGGAACTTGCCGTTTCCACGGTTTAGCTTGTTGCGTTTGGTCAGCGCATTTTTATCCGTAATCCACTCTTCGGCGGTATAGCGTTCCGGCTCTTGCTGGTAGGAAACGCCATACCTGTAGCGGATATTGGTCACGGATACCTTGCAGCTGCCGCTTTCGCACTTAAAGGCCATCCTGTACGACATGAGCGAACGGTCGAGCGACAGGGCGGAACTGGAGAAAACCAGGTAATCCTCTCCGGCAACAATGATATCTCCTTTCTCTTTGTCGGAATAGACGAGCCGGTTATTTTCTCCCTTAAAATAGGCTTGCACCCACGACAATATACTTTCATAGATCTGATCCCTGGAAAGTGCAGGGGTGTTTATCTCTTTGGAGAAGACGACTTTCCCGTTTTCTTCGGGCACTGCTCCGGCAAGATAGTCCGTGTCCGTCTGCGCCAGAAGAGCGGCGGGGACAG
>JAISRY010000010.1 GCA_031273385.1 Tannerellaceae bacterium
GTATTTTTTATGTTTGTAATTTTTCTTTTTAAACTCTCAAATATAAAGAATGCTCGGAATTTATCCTACTCATAGCTTCTTTTTTCATTCGAGATTACAAACATAGGAACTCCGATCGCAAGGGCGGACGGGTCGATCGGAGGTGTCTCCACTCGCTGCGCTCGGTCGACATGACGTTCTTGCTTGCGCTCGGTCCCCCCTAACGGGATTGCTATCGCCGTCATTTCCCTTTTTGATAAACTTGGTTTATTAGGTACTCGCAATGACGGACACCACTTGGTTGTAATCGTCTGGAAATCACGCTATCGCCGTCATTTCCCTTTTTGATAAACTCGCAAAGCGGATACTGAACGTCAGCCGGACGGGAGTCATTTCAAATGGGACGGGAGCTATTTTTATTTGGACGGGAGCTATTTTTTTTCGGACGGGAGCTATTTCTGGTTTTACACTATTGTATAGCTGCGGCTACACAATTGTGTGGGGCGGGCTATACAACTGTGTACGTTGGGTTACACAGTTGTGTAGGGCGGGCTATACTATTGTGTTGTTAGAAGAGGAAGCCGAGGGAGAAGCTTAGTACATTGGTGCGTTTGTTGATGGTGATTTCGTTTTCTACGGGTTGTTGGGAGGTGTAGTCTTTGAAGTCCGAGTCGATGCGGTTGATACCCAATTCATACGACACATCAAAGAAGAAGCGCCAGATGGAGAAGCCGATGTCCGCCATGATGCTGATTCCCCAGGGTGTGCTGTCGCTCAGGTAGCGGTGGGGGGAACCGGCGATGCCCGGCTGGTAGCGGACGTTGTAGTTGTATTTGAAGTTGGGGCCGGCCATGACGCTTAATCCGTAAGGGCTCTCCTTGATCACCTTATAGCCGATGAGGACAGGCGCTTCAAAGGATTTTATCGTATAGGAAAGCCGGTCGTCATGCGGCGCCGTCTCTTCCCCCTCTCCTGGGACGGTGAAGCGGATATCCCCCGACGAACGGCTCCACAGTAAGCCGGGCTGGATAAAAAACCGCTCGAAATTGATCCTGAGAAAAGAGGAAGCCGTCACACCCACCTGGTAATTGGCCGTGACATTCTCCATCTCCTTTCCGTTGATCGTGATGGAATTGATCACCGGCATACCGGAGTTTAGCCCCGCTTTCGCTCCCCAATTGAGTATCTTGTCTTCTACTTTAACAGGCTTGACCGTCTTTTGCGCCTGCCCCAGGAGGCACAGGGCGGAGAGGAGAAAGACGAGGCCGCATCTTTTTGTCATTTAATAATAATATCTTCTTTGTTTATTTTGCGTTCACAATACCGGCATCTGATCGTCCCTTTCTCTTTGTTGATCACATCGAAACGGGTAGGCATCGGTTCGTTGTTGGTAATGCATTTCGGATTATTGCATTTGACTAATCCGACCAGTTCGTCGGGCAGGGTGACGCGGTATTTCTCCACCACCTCAAAATCCCGTATTTCGTTCAGGATCACGTTGGGGGCGATCAGGGCGATACGGTTGATCTCGTCCTGCTCAAAGAACTTGTCGGCGATCTTGATTACGCCTTTACGCCCCATCTTTTTGCTGAAGAAATTGTTCCCTATCGTGATGGTGTTGTTCATCTTTTCCAGTTCCAACAGATAGGCGACTTTAAACAGTTGGCGGGGGGGGATATGGTCTATCGCCGTCCCGTTTTCCAATGCCGCTACCTGCAACTCCTTTTTCTTTTCTACTGCCATAACTTTTAAATTTAGCTGTTGATACCCAAAACTTCACAAATAATGGCCTGCCGCGTAAACAGCCCGTTCCGCGCCTGCTGGATAAAATAGGCTTTCGGGTTGTCGTCCACGTCGTAGGCGATCTCATTGACGCGGGGCAGCGGGTGGAGGATACGAAGATTCTCGCGGCTGCCCCTCAGCATCTTGTCGCGCAGGATATAGACGTTCTTCACCCGCTCGTATTCTTCCAGGTCGGTGAAACGTTCGCGCTGGACGCGCGTCATATACAGGATGTCCGTCCGGTTGATGATCTCTTCCGTAAAAGCGGTATGCTCCGTATAGGAAATATCCAGTTTGTCGCACAGGTTCTTTTGCTCATCGGGCATACGCAGTTCGTCCGGCGCGACGAAATGGAACGTGGGATTGAAGTGCGACATGCCGACAATGAGGGAATGTACCGTCCGCCCGTACTTCAGGTCTCCGACGATCGTAATGGTCAGGCCGGTGAGCTTCCCTTGCGTTTTGCGGATGGAATAGAGATCCAGTAGCGTCTGCGAGGGGTGCTGGTTTGCGCCGTCCCCGGCATTGATGACGGGAATACCGCTGACTTCCGCGGCATAGCGGGCGGCGCCCTCCAGGTGATGCCTCATGATGATCAGGTCGGCATAATTACTTACCATCAGGATGGTGTCTTTCAATGTTTCCCCTTTGGAAGAGCTGGTGGTGGAAGCGTCCTGAAAACCGATCACACGCCCCCCCAGGCGGTTGACGGCCGCTTCGAAGCTGAGCCGTGTGCGGGTGGAGGGTTCAAAGAACAGCGTGGCGGCGACTTTTCCCTCCAGCAAAGTACGGTTGGGATTCTCTTCAAATCCGGCGGCATTCTCCAGGATACGCAGAATGTCGTCTTTGGAACATTGATCAATGGAAACTAAATTTTTACTCTTCATGAAGTATATTATCTAATGTCATACCCGCAAAATTACATATTTTTCTTCCGCTTTCACAATAGTTTCTTACATTTGGACAAAATAATAGAGGGATGAAATATTATATCATCAATACCGGCTACTTTTATGCCGATGGAGGGGTGATGTTTGGCGCTATCCCCAAGGCGGCCTGGAAGAAGCGTTATGATGCCGGCGATGCGAACGACTGTCGGTTGGTGATGCGCAGTTTGCTGGTACTGGCCGACGACGGCAGGGTGATCCTCGTTGATGCGGGGGTAGGGACGAAGCAACTGAAAAAGCTTGCTTCCTACAAATTTTCCGGGCTGCTGGATCTGCGGCAGGGGTTGCTCCAGTTGGGGGTCAAGGCGGAGGCGGTGACCGATGTCGTCCTGACGCATCTGCATTTCGACCATTGCGGGTCTGTCACCCTAAAGGATGAAGAGACGGGCGAATTGTCCCTCTCCTTTCCCCATGCCCGCCACTGGGTAAGCCGGGCGCAATGGGAGAATTTCCTCTCCCCGCATCCGTTGGAAAAGGATTCCTATTTTTTGGAGGACATGATGCCGGTGGAAGAGGCGGGGTTGCTTCAGTTGGTGGAGGCGGACTGCGAGATGGGTTCGTCCGGCGTCTCTCTGAGGCTGTATGACGGGCATACGCCCGGGCAGCTTGTCCCCTACATAGCGGCGCCTGATAAAACGGTCGTCTTCCCGGGCGACGTCGTCCCTTTGGCCGCCCACTGCTCACCCGCCTGGATCTCGGCCTACGATACCTCCCCCCTCATCTCCTACCATGAGAAGATACGGCTCTTGGAAGAGGCGGTGGATAAAGGGCAACAGTTGATTTTCTGTCACGATGCCTATACACCCCAGACGTTTATAAGGAGAGCCGGGAAGTATTATTCGCTTTACGGCAACTTTTGATTGTGCGCGAACACCCTGTCGCAATCCTCCGGACTCAAACGGCGGCGGCGGGCGTAGTCGGTGCGCTGTTCGTCGTCGATATGGCCTATCATAAAGTAATGGGAGGCGGGATGAGCCAGGTAAAGGCCGCATACGGAGGCGGTGGGGTACATGGCGCCGTTCTCGGTCAGGCTAACCCCTATTTGAGACATATCCAGTAAAGCGTCCAACGTCATCGTTTGCAACTGGTCGGGCAGGGACGGGTAGCCTATGGCGGGGCGTATCCCCTGGTATTTAGCCTTGAAAAGATCAGGGATGGAGAGTGATTCGTCCGGCGCATATCCCCAGTATTCCTTACGGACTTTGAGGTGCAGGTATTCCGCCGCGGCTTCGGCCAGGCGGTCGGCCAGGCTTTGGAAAAGCATCGCCGTATAGGTGTCTCCCTCCGCTTCCAGCTTTTCTTTGAACTGTTCGGCGCCGGCTCCGGTCGTGACGACGAAAGCCCCGATATAGTCCTGCTGCCCCGAGGAGGCGGGAAGAATATAGTCGGCGAGGGATTTGTAGGTGTTGTCTTCCCGTCTGGACTGTTGGCGCAGGGTGGGAATCTCCGTACCGTTGGCCAGCCTGATGGTGTCGCCGTCGCTATTGGCGGGGAAGAAGCCGTACAGGGCTTTGCCATACCCGGCTTTCATTCCGGCGAGGCGGTCGAGCAGCTTGACGGCATCTTTATAGAGCTGCATAGCTTCCGACGCTTTCGCCCTGTCGTGTTCAGGGAAACCGGCCAGCCACGAAGCGCGGCAGGCGTCGCATCCGTCCGTCAGGGCGATACCGGCAAAGCGTCCGCTCAGTTTCCAGGCGGTAAAGAAGAATGTCCAATTGATGTACGGGATCAGCTCTTCCAGCGGGATATGGGGAATGAGCTGTACGCCTTGCTGTGCGGGGACGACGGGCGTGTAGTTTGCCCAATCCGCCGCAAAGGGATGCCTCCGGGCTTCCGAAAGGGAAACCAGGTCTGTTTTCTTCTCCTGCATGGAGAGGCGCAGGGCTTCATACTCGCCGTTCAGCTCGGCGAGGTAGGCTTCGCGGGTATCGGGATTCAGTAGCCTGGCGGCCACCAGGGGCGATTGCGAGGCGTCCAGCACATGGATGACGGGGGAGTCGTAATGCGGGGCGATCTTAACGGCGGTGTGCAGCTTGGAGGTCGTCGCCCCTCCGATCATGATCGGGATCGTCATGCCCCGCTTCTGCATTTCGCCGGTAACATGCACCATCTCCTCCAGCGAGGGGGTAATCAGGCCGGAGAGACAGACGAGGTCGGGCTTCTCTTCGATGCATTTTTGGATGATCGTCTCGGACGGCACCATGACGCCAAGGTCGATCACTTCGTAATTATTACACGTCAGCACGATGGAGACGATGTTCTTCCCGATATCGTGAACGTCGCCTTTTACGGTGGCGAAGATGACTTTTCCCGCTTTGGACGATCCGGCGACCGCCTGCTCGGATTCGATAACGGGCTGCAGGAAAGCCACCGCCCTTTTCATGGTACGCGCCGTCTTGACGACTTGCGGCAGGAACATCTTTCCGGCGCCGAACAGTTCGCCTACCTTGTTCATACCGCTCATCAGCGGGCCGTCGATAATATCCACCGCCTGCGGATAACAGGCGAGCGCCTCCTCTATATCTTCCTGCAGGAAATCGGCGATCCCTTTCATCAGGGCATACTCCAGGCGCTCCTGCAACGAGCCGTCGCGCCATGCCTGTTGTTGCCTCTTTTCGCCCTCTTCCGTCGTGCCGGAGGCGTGGTTCTGCGCGTATGCGATCAGCTCTTCCGCCGCTTCCGGGCGGCGCGCCAGGATCACATCTTCGAGCAGTTCGCGGAACGCCGGCTCTATCTCTTCATAGATCACGCCGGCGGAGGGGTTGACGATCCCCATATCCAGCCCCTTGCCTACGGCATGGTAGAGGAAGACGGCGTGCATAGCCTGGCGGACATGCTCGTTGCCGCGGAAAGAGAAAGAGAGGTTGCTAATGCCTCCGCTGACCTTTGCGCCCGGCAGGTGCCGTTTGATCCATTCCACCGACCGGATAAAGTCCAGCCCGTAGCCGTTATGCTCCTCCATACCGGTAGCGATAGCCAGCACGTTGGGGTCGAAGATAATATCCTGGGGAGGGAAGCCGGCTTTCTCCACCAATAGCCGGTAAGCCCTTGCGCAGACGGCCGTTTTCCGTTCAAAGACATCGGCCTGCCCCGTTTCGTCAAAGGCCATCACCACGACGGCGGCGCCCAGCTGCCTGATTCGTGCGGCCTGGCGGAGGAACGAGGCCTCCCCCTCTTTCAGGCTGATGGAATTGACGATGCTCTTCCCCTGTACGCACATCAATCCCTGTTCGATCACCTCCCATTTCGAGGAGTCGATCATAATAGGTACGCGCGCGATCTCCGGTTCGGAGGCAATCAGGTTCAGGAACGTCGTCATCTCGCTTGCGGCGTCGAGCATCCCGTCGTCCATATTGATGTCGATCACCTGTGCGCCGTCTTCGACCTGCTTGCGGGCGATGGCGAGCGCCTCTTCGTAGCTCTTTTCCTTGACGAGGCGCAGGAACTTGCGCGATCCGGCGACATTGCACCGTTCGCCTATGTTGATGAAGTTGTTTTCCGGTTTGACCTCCAGCCGTTCCAGCCCGGACAGCCACAACGCTTCACTCCCCTGTGCGGGGCGGTGCGGGCGGGCGTTTTTTACCAGCCCGGGGTAAAGGGCGATGTGCGCCGGCGTCGTTCCGCAACAGCCACCCAGGATATTGACCAACCCCTCGTCGACGAAGGGTTTGATGTGTTGCGCCATCTTTTCGGGCGTCTCGTCATACGAGCCGAAGCTGTTCGGCAACCCGGCGTTCGGGTAGGCGCTGATGTAGTAAGGCGCCTGTTCAGCCAGCTCCTGCAGGTAGGGCTTCATGTCGGTTGCCCCGAAAGAGCAGTTCAGTCCTATGCTGACGATCGGGAAATGTTGGATGGAAGCGAGGAAAGCCGGCAGCGTCTGGCCTGAAAAGGTACGTCCGCCCTGTGCCGACAGGGTGACGGAAAGCATGATAGGGAGGCCTTTCCCTTTCTCTTTCAGCACAGCCCCGGCAGCTTCCAACCCGGCTTTTACGTTCAGCGTATCGAAGATGGTTTCAAAAAGGAGGATATCCACCCCGCTGTCCACCAACGCCTCCGCCTGTTCGCGGTATGCGGCATACATATCCATATAGGTAACGGCGCGGTAGGCGGGGTCGCTGACGTCGGGGCTCATCGACGTGGTCTTGTTCGTCGGCCCGATCGACCCGGCGACAAACACCTGCCGCCCGGGATGTTCTTCCATAAAGCGGGCGGCTGTTTCGCGGGCGATCTTCCCTGCCGCCAGGTTCATCTCACGCACGAACGCCTGCATGCCGTAATCTTCCATCGAGATGGCGTTGGCATTAAAGGTGTTGGTGGTAAAGATGTCCGCGCCGGCATCCAGGTACTGGCGGTGGATCACCCCGATCACGTCGGGACGGGTGATGCAGAGCAGGTCGTTGTTTCCTTTCTGGTCTGAGGGAAAGGCGGCAAAGCGTTCGCCGCGGTAGTCCTCTTCGGTGAGTTTGTACGACTGTATCATCGTCCCGAATCCGCCGTCCAGGATCAGGATACGCTCTTTGAGCTGTCGGGTAAATGTCGCTTTGTCCATTACGCTGTTTGTCATTGGTGATTACTCCTTATCGCTTAAAGGCGCGGTCTATCTCGCGCCGGTCGTCCCGTTCCCTGATATCGTGGCGCTTGTCGTATTCTTTCTTCCCCTTGGCGATCGCGACGACGACTTTAGCCAGCCCCTTTTCGTTGATAAAGAGGCGGAGGGGCAGGGTGGTGAAGCCGCTGTTCTTGGCTTCGTTCTCTATCTTGCGGATCTCTTTGCGGGTAAGGAGGAGCTTCCGGTCGCGGCGGGTGGAATGGTTGTTGTACGTGCCGTAAAAGTATTCGGCGATATACATGTTCTTCACCCACAGCTCGCCCTTTTCTACCAGGCAGAACGTGTCGACGAGGCTGGCTTTCCCCAGGCGCAGGGACTTGATCTCCGTACCGGTGAGCACGATGCCTGCCGTAAACGTCTCGAGCAGCTCGTAATCGAACTTCGCCCGCTTGTTCTTAATCTCTACGGTATGACGGATTTTTTCTTTCATCTCTTCTTCGGTGTTAAATGCGTAATCCTGGCATGAGCATAAATAATATGGTATTGATCAGCTCCGGTATGGCGACGATAAAGACGGTCGCCGCCGCGACGAACTTCAGGCGGATATCCTCTTCCACTTTCATATACGGAACGGCGCCCTCCCATACAATATATACCGTGTACAATATAAATATGCGCAGGAAAAAAAATTCGGGAAGCAGCAGCAGGATGGTATTCAGTGCAAACATCAGGGCGGAAGAGTAACCGACAAACCGCTGGCACAGCTTCATATCCTTTTCTTTCCCGAAAAAGCCCGCCCATACTTCGTTCAGCAGGTAGGCCGCCAGGAAGAACCCCCCGAAAGAGGAGACCAGCGTCTTGATCGACGCCTTTAACGCCAGCTCCACATCAAACTCTTTCCTGGTAAAAAGTATACCAAGAAAAGCGGACAACGTCACCAAACCGATCAACGGGTATACAAACCGCGCCAGGAACTCATCATCCCTCTCCTTTCTCTTCGAAAGCGCATAAAACGCTTTCGCAGGCTGGGAAATAATAACGATGATCCAATTGAATAGCTCCTTATACATCTTTCTCTTTTCCATTATTGAAATGCAAAAGTACAAAAAAAAGTTGAGAATTGAGAGTTGAGAGTTGAGAGGGGTGCATTTCAAATTGTCGCGGTGATGCCCGGAGGGCATGATTTTCATAACCGCAGGTCAACGACCTGCGGGGTAAGGATACACACCACATCACTGCCTGAAAGGCAGGACAATCT
>JAISRY010000024.1 GCA_031273385.1 Tannerellaceae bacterium
TGATAAACCTGGTTTATTGGGTACTTATAATGACGAGAATTTACAATCGGCTAAAAATCAATCAATTCTCGTCATTCCCCCTTTTTGATAAACGCAGTTTATTGGGTACTCGCAATGACCCTATTTGATTTTCATACGATTGCGATTCGTCGTCATCATAAACGCAGCGTCGGCAATCCAGAGTATGCACCCTCTTTCCAAAGAGTATGCATACTCTTTCGGAAAAGGATGCATACTCTTTCGGGAAAGGATGCGCCCAGTCATGTTCGGAAGAAGTATCAACGGCTCTCGGAGAGAGCCATTTATCGCATTCGTCATTGGCGTACTATAACAATACATTTTAATGCGTTGACCCTGGAATGGAAACATGCTCCGGATTTTTATGTTCCTTTTATGTTCCTTTTTTGTTCCTTTATGTTCCTTTTTTGTTCCTTTTTTGTTCCTTTGATTTTCTCCTAATCCCCGTTTTCAGCCCAAAAAGGGGCAAAATGATGGGGTAAAAAGGAAAAAGTAGGGGAATAAAAAGGGCTTTCCCACCACTCTTTTTCTCTCTCTTTCTCTCTCTAGAAGAGGGAAGAGAGGAGTATATGGTGGAGTGGTGAAGAGAAAAAGGGGAAATGAAAACTTATAGGAAAAATCGAAAAGGGATAAAAAGTATATAAGAGTTGAAAAAGGCGTTTTTGCCCCTCTCGTCACCACTTTTGTCTGCGGTAGACAATTGTGTAGCGGGAGCTACCCAGTTGTGTTGTCGGAGCTACCCAGTTGTGTAGCGGGAACAACACAACTGTGTAGCCTGGACGACACAGTTGTGTAGCTAATGCGTTGCCCCTGGCGTTACTCCTCTTCCTGTAGCAGCCAGTCGATGATCGGTCGTATCTTGATGGTATGTTTCTCATTGCTGACGGTCCTGTTTTCGTTCATGGTGATAAGCGTCAGGTTTTCACACGACAACTCGCCGGCGGCTTTGTATAAGGCCGTTACTTCGCGGTTATAGGTTTTTGCGGAAGAGATATCTGCCGAAACCTGTATCAGCTCTTTCACCCTGTTCCCGTCACAGATAACGAAGTCAATTTCATACTGTTCCCTATAGTAGAAAATATCGCGGAACAGCGGTTTGTTTCTTCTCAACAGCTCCACATAGACCATGTTTTCCAGTTTCCATCCTCTGTTTTGCCCATTCATGGCATCTTCCCTTTCCGAGATGAACGCCACATCTACGACATAGCCTTTTTCGTTTCTGATGCGCGCTTTACTTTTGAAAGAGAATTTATGGATACCCAGCAGTAAATAGCTCTGTTTCAAATACGATACATAGTTCTCCGCCGTATGCAAAGAGCCGAAACCAAAACGTCCGGCAAGATCCGAATAGATAATTTCCTGCCCGAAATGGTCGATCAGGTGGTTGGCCAGCATACGTAATGCCTCTATATACCGGACTTTAAACCGTTGCTGTATGTCTTTTCGTATAATGGAATCAAACAATCCCTGTACATACCCCCGGCTGTTCTTTACCTCTGACAGTTCCGGGAAACCGCCTTTTTGATAAAACGCTTCAAATGCCGCTTTTTTGAATGCGGCCCCTTTTGTTGACATATCCCTGGTATCTACTTTCCGGTATTGGCAAAACTCGGCGAAAGAAAAAGGGTACAGCTCTATCTGATTATACCGTCCGGTGAGATGGGAACTGAGTTCACCGCTCAACAGCCTGGCATTGGAGCCGGTGATCACAAGGTGTATTTTTTGCCGGAGCAACCTGTTTACAAACAAAAACCATTCTTCTATATTTTGTATTTCGTCCAAAAACAGGTAATGAAAATCGCCATATACCATGTAAGCCGCTTCCAACAGCGTATCCAGATCCCTCCCCTGCAACTTATACAATCGTTCGTCATCGAAATTGATATATGCATAAGGGATATCCTTTTCTTTGAGGACTTTGTGGCATATCGTCGATTTTCCGCTGCGACGCACGCCTATCACAATCTGGGCTAAATGGCTATCCAGATCAAACAGGGCTTCTTCTTTCCTTGAACATAACTCTTTCGGATTGATCAGCTTCATTTCCTCTTTCTGATCGGCAACTATTCGTACATATTCGTTGATATCCATACTTATAACCTTGATTTGTCTTTCCGGCAAAGGTAATGCTTTAAAATGTCAAACTGCACTATTCTGCGGTTTTTGCCGCGCGTAACTGCACTATTATAGTTAAAAACGGTTCTCATACTGCACTATTCCGGATAAATTGACGATTTTTCGGGGAAAAAGTTGGAAAAGACAAATATAATCGTTTATTTTGTTTGTATAAAACCGAAAGAGAGGTTCGTATGAATGCCTTACGTTTTTCAAGGTATGTCAAGGTGTTAGTGATTTTACCTGTTTTACTTTTAACCGTCCTGACTATGAACGCCATGGCGGAAGCGCCCCCTGTTTGTCCTACAGGTGTCGTGTGGTACAAGACTGTGCAAGCATACATTATTTACGGCCTCCTGCTTTGGTTTATCATATTGTCGGGAATCCGGCAGCAAATCAGGAAAAAACGGAAGAGAAGACGCTCGACCTTACAGTTCGAATGGCAGCTTAGGGAGAAAAAAATACATGAGCTAAGGAACGAAATGCTGGAAAAGGAGTTGCAAAACAAGAAAAACGAGCTGATGCAGCAAGCCGCTTCGATGGCCAGGAAAAACCGGATCATGAAGACGTTGCTGGAAGAGCTGGAGCGCCAGAAAGAGACGTTAGGCCACCAATACCCGGACAAACTGTATCTCCGCATGCGCACATTGATGGAAAAGACACTCAACACCCACAGCGACCGGACAGCCTTTGAACACTACTTCAACAGCGCACATCAAGACTTCATCAAACGTTTCCGCGAACAATACAAAGACATCACAAGCGGCGACCTGCGTATTTGCTGCCTGCTCAGGATGAATCTGTCGACGAAAGAGATCGCCTCCATCCTGCATGTCTCCGTCCGTGCCGTGGAGTTGCGCAGATACCGGCTGAGAAAACGGATCGGCCTGGAAAGCGACACCAATCTTGTCGATTTTCTTATGGGATATTGACGGATGAGAAAGGAATGATGTGGTTACAAGAGGGCTATGACACCAATTGAGAAAGTATTGTTGTAGTCTTTTTTTTGTTATTCCCGCCTTTTTTTAATCACTTTGTATCATTAAAGTTTCAGTAATAAGGTATGCTTACAGGCAGAAAGATTGTTTATACATTGTTTTAGGTTTTAGGTTTCCTTTTTACTTTTTTACAACTCCTTATACTTGAACGCCAAAAGTCGAGGCTGCCCGGATACTCTCCGGACAGCCTCTTTTTTCTTTCGGCGGCTTTTACCTCTTGACAATGCGTATCACTTTCGATGTGTTGTCATCAAGGATGACTTTTACGAAATAGATTCCGCGTGTCAATGTGTGGAGGTCAATCCGGTCGTTTTCAGGACGGATAAGCATTTGTACTTTACCTGTCAGGTCAACGACGATCAGTTCCTTTACCGCTTGGGCGGAGGTCAGGACGGCATAGCTTTCGACCACTGTCGGAGTCAGGCTGACGGAGGTCTTGCCCAGCTCTTCCAGGGCGGTCAGGCCTGCTGCTACGTTGAAGCGGATGGCGATCCTGGTCGTCTGGTAGTTTACGCCTCCCGCTTGTGTGGCGTAAATATCCGTGCTCCCTACAGCCTTGCCTGTCAATACATACTGGCCGTTGACTTTCTCGACGAGGATGATGCTGTTATCCTTCGATTCGAAGACGATCTCGCCGGGGCTGTCGGACGTGGCGGTCAGGATAAGCTTTTCTCCATTGACTACGGTTGTCTTTTCGGGTATCCATACAAGATTGGACGGCGCCTTATTCACCGTCAGCGTACCGGGGATCAACTCGACAAGGTAGCTCTCTTCCGTCGTGCCTAGCGTTTCAATGGTCAGGCTGTAGGCGCCGGCATTTCCGGTATATCCGTTCAGTTTCACGGTATAGATGAAATTGAGGTTTGCCGGCGTATCGCCTCCTACCAGGCCGTCGAATAGCGGGGGATTGTATTCGGGAAGCGCCTCCCCGTAGGTGATCGTCTTGCTTTGCGCCCTGATGTACAGTGTCTTTTTGGTGACCGACAGTTTACCGGTATTGTACGTAATGGCATAGTTGCCGATACGTTCCGGGCCGGTGGCATAAATGATGTACGCGCCTGCCTTGGCGATCGGGCCGGCGACATATAACGACGGCTGGTTGGAGATGGTAAAGCCGTCGTTGCCGATAAAGCCTTTAACGGTATACCTCAGATCCTCTTTCGTCGGTATGTAGCCGTAAACGCTTATCAGGTCGTTGGGCGTCACCGTCACGATCCCGGGATTAATACGCATCATTTCCTGCCGTACCAGTATATTCGTCCCGTTCGCCTGTGCATAGATGGCCAGGTTGTAATCGCCGGCATCGACAGGTAGGTCGTAGTCGCCATTATAGGTAATGACAGGCGTGTAGGTGCGAAGCCCCAACGGATCAGTCAGGGTCACGTCTACCTGTTTCGGCTGGCCGTCGTACGTAAAGGTGGTTGAGCCGATCGTCACATAAAAGTCCGCTTCATTCTTGAGCCGTTCCACCGTATAGACGATGGTTTTGCTTACCGGCGCATATCCGCTTTTGGGCGAATAGGTGGCGGTGATCTCCACGCCGTCCGCGCTGGTCAGGCCGAGCGCTTGTATCCACCATTCGTTGTCGACTTTCTCTACGCGTATCTGCTTGTCGTTCGACGAGGTATAGTGGATGTCGCTCTGCCAGAAGCTGAAGTCGACAAGTTCGTTGCCTTGCCATACGCCGGCATCCAGTTTCACCTTGTCGCCGACGATCAGCCGTTTGATCGTCGGATCCCATACGATCCGGTAGCTATCCGCCGGAATGATCTCGTAATAGGGCGCACCGGTAATCGTGATCTCATAATTCCGGCTTGTCTCGTTGCCGCTACCGACGCCGCCCAACGGGTAGACGCCGACGGGCAGTATGGCCGGCAGTTGGCTACGCCCGGAGATGGACAAGCCCTGAATCCGGTTCTGCCCAAGATTCGCCGCATTTTCTTCCAGCTTGAATCCGCTATAGGCGATAAACTCTTCCTGGATAGCGATCGCATTGAAATCGGGATCGGGCGAGCCGTAAGCCCTGCGGATGGTATCGAGCGCAATCGTCAACGGCGCTTTCGACACATTCAGGCTGACGGAGTCGTTATCTTGCGCCTCCAGATTAGGTAAAACCAACCCCAGTTCCAGCTTGTAGTTCCTGTCTTTAGCCTGGAACAGCGGGATAATGGGCTTGTATGGATTGGCGGCTATCCAGGGGTCGACAGGATTGAACGGATCGATCGGGTCGTACTGCTGTTGCGACGTCAAGCCGTTTTCGGCCAGTATCTTGATCGTGAGCGTATCGGCATGTATGCCGGCATGAAGCGAATTATCCCTACCCCTCTTGTCGACATAGATCCAGGGGATGGTATCGATCACTTCGTAGGGTTTGCCGGTCTGCCGGTATTGGTTGTCAAAAGAGGCCAGCCCGCGTCGTTCATCCGCGTTGTTGGCTTCCAGATGCCAGATGGTATCCTGTGCAAATTCGCCATATTCGCGGTAGATCGCGACGGATTCGAACGCCAGGGAGCGTTGGCCGATTCTGAAATCGCCCTCTTCCAGCTTGATGTAGTAGTTTTTGGAGGTAGGCTCGTTGGTCACTTTTGCCAGATACAGGCTGTCGCTCAGTCCGTCCGTCTTCTTCAGGTTCACCTCTGTCCGGATCGTTACCGGATCGTTTTCGTAGTCGAAGTATCCGATGACGGGCGCCGTTAAGAAGCCGCTTTCCGCTTCATTTTCGGCAGTGAAGAATGTCGTCTTCAGATACTCGGCGTCGGTTTCGTCAAAATAGAATGACGGGGAATCGCCAGGGGCGGTCTCTTTTGTCACATAAAAACGGCCGGCAGGGTTCTCTTCCCCGTAGACTTTAAACATCGGATAGAAACCGGTGACATCGTCCAGCGTTGTCCACACTTTCAGCGTCACCGTATCCTGGAGGATTTCGTAGACGGCCTCGTTCGTAAACGTCAGGTCATAATTGCTCAACTGATCTCTGAAATAGGTCTCATCTGACAAGCTGTAGGCGTATGTCCCGACATCCGATTTAGGCCCGGGATTCCAATCACGGGCGGTAGGGGTAACCTGCAGCAGGACTGTCTCATCCTCAAAAAGCGTTGGCAACAGTTCACCGTTTTTCAGCTCTCCATCCGTTATGGAAATACGGGCTACATGAATCTCTTCGATATTATCCCTGTCATACAAACGGAACGTATCCGGCAACGCCAAGGAGAGGGGCGACTGCAGGATGTTCAGATAACCCCTGTTCAGCCCCGAAGCGGTGACTGATGTAGCATTAGAGACAAACGTAATCGTGTAATTGGCAGCCGATCCTGCCTCAGACTGTCGAATCAGGTGTTTACTACCTGCCGCTGCATCCAAAGCTGCGCTATTGGCATACCTGACGGTAGGCAGTACGTTCGTCGTCCCGTCAAAAATAGCCTGGGTTTCCCCATTCACGAATCCTGCGAAAAAGAAATCTTCCACTGCCCATTCCGTACCCGGATTGGGGTCGCCATAGAGACGGAAGGTGTCTTTCGGGGCAATGTACAGCTCAGCCGGCGAGACGGTCAACGCTCTTGCCGTAACGGTGTTGTCAATGGGAGAGAGGGCATACACATAGTCGTCAGGTGAAACGACCTGGGAGTTGTTATCCTTGATAATCAACACGTCTTTGAACGCATCCAGGTTGAACGCCACGTTGTTCGGCCCGGCTACGGTAGGCGTTTCAGGGCTAAGCATAAGCAAATCATATACCGTTTTTCCCTCTTGAAATGCAATCTGAGCCGCATTATTTAAAGTAAAAAGGGCGGCGTCCTCAGCGTTTCTCCACTGAAAGGTAAAGCTATTCAGGTTGAACGGAGTCCCACCTACGTTTACATCGCCGATCTGTTGGCCGTAGGTCATCGACGCCGCCGAACTGTAGGCAAAGCTAACATACACGGTGTCGGGGGCGACAGGGTCTTGCGCCCGCAAACATATTCCTGCAAGGAGCATTAAGGAAAGCAGCAGAAGCTGCTTCCTTAATGATACTATTGATTTTAAATATTTCATCATATTATTTTTTATAGGGTTGGACTTACTTCTTAACGACCTTAACCGTCTTGGATGTACCATCTTCCAGCGTGACGCGAAGCAGGTAATTGCCTCTTGAGAGCGAAGAGAGGTCGATCGTCGAAGCGGGTTTTTCGATCACTTTCAGCGTTGCGCCGGCAAACGTCACCACGTCGATGCGTTCGACCGGCGATGCCGCCAATACGGTTATCGTACCGGTAAACAACGTCGGGTATACCGCGATCCCGCCGGCTGCAATAGCTTCCACTCCCGTCAGCCCAGCGGCAACCTTTACGACTTTCTCAACCGGCGTAGCGGCGTAATGGTTCGCATCGCCGCCCTGGCGTGCCGTAATGGTTACCTCGCCTATCGAGACAGGCGTCAGTATCCACTTCCCGTCGATATTGTTGACGTATGCCACGCTGAAATCGGACGATGTAAACGTCAGCGGCAGTCCGCTCGAAACCGTTGCCGTAAGCGCTACAGCCCCTCCGGGCAGCGCCACAAGCAGGGACTGATTCCAGGTGATCTGTTGCGAGGCGGGTTCGATCGTATAGACGCCGTTTTTGTATGTCACCGCATAATTGACGGACTTTTGCAGTTCATCGAACGTGATGGTATACGTGCCGGCGTTGTGGGCATCGCCCAGGCCTTGTATAAGGATACGCGGGGTGAAGCCGAGGTTGGCCACGGCCTCTCCCTGTACGAGTCCATTGTAGGAACAGGTCAGGGCGGCAAGCGGTTGGCCATAGACGGTCTTCTTGCTGTCCGCCGTAATCGTCAGGGCTGCCTGCTTGACGGTCAGCGTCCCCGGCTGGTAGTCGACGGAATAGTTGCGTCCGAAGTCGTGGGAGGAGTAGGGCAGCAGCCTGTATTCGCCGGCGTTTCCTTTGTATCCCTCGATCGTGACTACGGGAGGATTCGCGGCGGGGAAGTCCAGCCCGGCGAGGAAGTCGTTCCTGTCGTAGCTGTAAGCCGTCTTCACCAGCTCTTCCAGCTGTTTGGCGGTATATTCGCCATACGTTACCGCAACGTTGTCCGCTCTGACGGTAACGGTACGCGGAAGAATCACCATCTTGTTCTTGGCGTAGTAGGTATACTCGTTATTGGCCACTTTGGCAACGACGCTTACCGCATAGACGCCCACTTCGACGGGTGCGTTCCGGCTCTTCGCATACGTGGTCGGCACTTCGGCCCCGGTATCGCCCTCGTAATAGATGGCGTACTCAACCGTACCTCCTTGCGTATCGACGACTTGTGCATTGACCGCTTTCGGCGTACCGTCGTATACGGACGTAACATTCGAGACGGTGATACTGACATGGGTCGCATCGCCCTCGGGTTCGACCACCGTTACGGTACCCCAAACCGAGGCAACCGCTTCGTAGGTATCATCCCCGGGTGCGCTGACTTCGATACCCGTCGCGCCGTTCGACAACGTGCGGGACTGCCCTTTCACGAAGTACTTATCGCCCTCCTTGTACAGCAGCACGGGTTCGCGTTCGTTGTTATACAGCGTGTAGCGGATATCCTTGACGGATGGCTTGGCCTCTACTTCGGAGAGGATATAGGCCGACAGTTCCACCGTTTCGCCGACGGCGATCACCAGGTTGCGTTCGCTTTCCGGCCATACGATCCACCGTTTGATCTTGTCGATCTGCATCCAGCCCTCTTCGTATGTGATGGTGTAGTTGCGTGCGAACAGGTCGTTTTTATTGATGATCTCTACCGGATAGCGCCCGCGGGCATCTGCGCCGGCGGTGATTTTCGCTATCGGCAATACCGATCCGGTGGCTTTCCGGAAGACATCTTCCAGCCTGCCCTCTTCGCTGTTCTTCAGCCCTTTGTACACGATCACCGGCTGAGGATTGGCCGCTCCGTACGGACGGCTGCAATCTTCCGTGATAATGGTGAGGGGGGCGGGAAGAATCACCGCCTTGCCGGGCAGGATCTGTTCCGCCGGTATGGCAAAGCCGAAGTTGGCCAGTAACGCCTGGATCGCCTCTACGGCATCGAAATGCCAGTAGGATTGCTGGGTAGTCAGCCTGAGGTCGTATATGCCCACGTCGGACTGCCTGTTGTTCAGGTCGGCGATATCGGCCCACATTTGCCGCCCATCTTCGCCATTGAGGATCGTCAGGATTTCCGTCCTGTACGGCTCGCCAATACCGGCGATATCAAACGTCACATCCTCGTCTTGCCATAGTTCCCCATATTCGCGGGTGATCTGAAGCGTGATGCTCTCGCCATCATTAAATACCAGCTTTTCGATGGTCACTGTGGCCGTTGTCGAAGAGGCTACATACTTGACGCCTACTACGGGTGTGAGCAGATTCAGCTTATCGGCATCCGTCTGTATGGCATACTCGCCCACCGGCGCGGTGGAGAGGTATACGTCCGGATTCGTTACGCCGGTTGGCGCTGAAACGGTTTTAAACAGGCCGGCGTCTACAGGAGTAGGGCTAAGGTCTGTATTCAACAGTATTTTCGAGCCTAAAGTCGGTGCAAACGTCAGGGCGGGATCCAATTCCGTTCCGTCGATGACCTGAACGCCATACGTTTTTGTATAAGCGGGCTCAGCCGGTGCGATCGCGACCTCAGCCGCAGTAACGGTCAGTGTAGCCAGGCCTACATTCAGGACAAAGTCGTAGTTCCCGATCACCGTTCCCTGTTCGCCCGTATTATTGACAAGACGAACCGTAAAGACACCCTCGGTGATAGACGCTTTGACCAGGTCTACCAACAGGTTGTCTAACCTTTCGCTCCTGAATACTTCCGTCCCCGACTGGTCATACAACGCCCAGTTCAGCTTACCCGAAGTGAACAGCTCGTTCCACTGGCCTTCAGCGGACAGCGCAAGCGGTAGATCATCGGGCGTTTCCGTTAGGTTAACCTGATACCAGCCATACCATGCGCCGGTATCATACGCCGACGGATCAAGGTGGTACTCTATGTTATCGACATTGATAGACCATATTCCGGCGATATCCGTTTCCGTTAAAGCCGCTTCTATCTTGGTGGGTTTCACCTTTACGGCATTCGTTACGTATACGGGATCAACAGCCTGGTCGTCGATGGTGACGTCGTTATGGCCTGTCGGCGCGAACGTAAACGTGTAGTTACCGGCTTCCAGGTCGGCTATCCGGTACAGGTATGTCCCGACAGAGGGATTCTTTCCGGGATTTACATTCGGCTTGTAGCTCTGCCAAAGGGTGATGGCAAAATCATATTCGCTCTCTTCTATCTTATCGCTATTCAAGGCGATAATGTCCGCTTTGATGATCTTTTGTATCTGTGCCCGCGTCTTCTTTCCATAGAAGAAAGCCGCTTTTGCCGCCCCGTTGTCGCTGTCGCCCAGGTAGGTGGGAAGAATGAGTTCAATCTGTTTCTTCACCACGTTGACGCTGTTCTTTACGTTGGTATAAAGGATAGCCGTACCACCTACGTTCGCCGGAGAGAAGCCGGTTAGTGTGAAATTCGTCGCTGCCGCTTCATCTATCTGAACCTGATAGTTGTAGCTACCGACATCCAGCGGATCGCCGGTCGAGTAGTAATACAGCACGATCCTGAACAGGTCGGGATGCTGTGTGAAGTAACTATACCCGCCCAATACATCGGCGTTGTCTTCCAGGAATTTGGCAAGGATAGCCGCCTCCATCTCAGCTACGGTTGTTTTGTACGCAAACTCGTAATCATCCGCCAGCGTGAGGAGAAGCGTAGCAGGCGTAACGCTTACGCGGCTTTGCCCTGTTCCAGTAATCTCGATATTCTCCGTTATAGCCGCCGGGAATGTGACGGTATAGGAATGATTATCGCCTACCGGTACAGGGCTTTCAGCCAGCGTAAAGATGACTTCAAAACTATTCGCTTTCTCAAAGCCGGCCGCTTCAGCCGCCGTAAAGAACGCGATATTATCCGCATGGCCAAGTATAGCTTGCGCAATCTTTTCTTTCAGCGCCTCCACCGTATTCTCATCGCTGTAGACTACTGTCACAAGCGGTTTACGGAAGCTCACCTCTTTTTTGTTGATAATCAGCGATTGCCTGACCACCACCGGATTGTAATAGGATGTGTTGGCGTCTACCGGAACCACCGTCCCTGAAAGGTGCTGAATGTCACCGTCTTCCGCCACATATTGAGGTACATAGATCTGTAAAAGCGTCGGATCGGTAATCTCTATCCTGTATCCGTACTTCTTATCTACCGTCAATACCTCATCGTCCGGAATAACAATGACTTGATCCGAGGGAGAGGTGGTATTTCTGATGATGGATACGTCTATATAGGAGGTGAGGTC
>JAISRY010000083.1 GCA_031273385.1 Tannerellaceae bacterium
CACTACCAAGCAACAACAACTTACCAACGGCGAAAAGGAGAAACACGCCAAAACGCATAGACAACCTACCGCCATCACCGCATACAATATACACATACGGCATCGCGGAGACGCTTACTTTTCCGAGACCATGGCCGAACCTGTTTATACAACAAGGGCGTTTAGCGCTCTTCGCTGGCCGTTTTACCCTCCTTTCACCAAGGTTCACCCTCCCTTCACCACATCCGTTTGTCATCCAGACCGTTACACGAAAGGTGAAGGGGTGAAGGCAAAAAAAAGAAAACTTTATCTGGGGCTATTTAGCCCTTTTTGCCTCTTTTACAAGCCTTTGAAAAACCAAAATGAATGGTTGCCACTTCGCTCCGGACGGGAGCCGTTTTCAACGGGACGGGAGCTATTTTTATTCAGTCGGGAGCTATTTTTTTTCGGACGGGAGCTATTTCCGGTTTTACACAATGGTGTAGGCCGGGCTACATAACTGTGTAGGCCGGGCTACACAATTGTCTGTGTATGACTACACTATTGTGTACGTCCGGCTATACTATTGTGTACGTAGAGAAGATGGCGTGGGGCACAAAAAAAAGGCGTCCTTTTGGAGACGCCTTTTTTGTGCTAACCGCGGGGCGGTTACTTTCTTATACCGAGCTCTTTGATGATGACGCGATATCGCTCGATATCCGTTTTGATCAGGTAGTCTAACAAGCGGCGACGCTTACCTACCAACATTTTAAGTGATCTCTCGGTGCTATAATCTTTGTGATTTGACTTTAAATGTTCAGTCAAATGAGATATACGGTATGAGAACAATGCTATCTGGCTCTCTGGAGAGCCGGTATCAGTGTTGGACTTTCCGTATTTCTCGAAGATTTCTTGTTTTTTAGCTGAATCTAAATACATGATTCTTCTTACTTTAAATAAATTAGTACTATGTTATCTTAGTGGGCGCAAAGATAGATATTACTTTTTGATTGACAATACTTTTCGCCTATTTTTATGCTGCCTTGGTTTTTTTGTTGTACTTTTGCATCCACAAAATTATTTTCATGCAAAAAATTAGAAACATCGCGATTATCGCACACGTAGATCACGGAAAGACAACACTCGTCGATAAAATGCTGTTGGCGGGGAAACTTTTCCGGGAAGGACATCAAGACCTTGATCAGTTTCTGGACAGTAATGACCTCGAACGCGAACGGGGAATCACTATCCTGGCAAAAAACGTATCTATCCGGTATAGGGACTATAAGATAAACATTATTGATACGCCGGGACATGCCGACTTTGGCGGCGAGGTGGAACGGGTATTGAATATGGCCGACGGCTGTCTGTTGCTGGTCGACGCTTTCGAGGGGCCTATGCCGCAAACCCGCTTTGTCCTCCAGAAAGCGATCCAGCTCGGGCTGAAGCCTATTGTAGTGATTAACAAGGTAGATAAGCCGAACTGCCGCCCGTCGGAGGTGCAGGAGATGGTCTTTGACCTGATGTTTACGTTGGATGCCACGGAGGAGCAGCTTGACTTTCCGACCATATACGGGTCGGCGAAACAGGGCTGGATGTCTACCGGCTGGGAAAAGCCGGCGAGCGACATTTTCGCCCTCCTGGATGCCATTATCGAACATATCCCCGCGCCGGAAGTGCTGGACGGCACTCCGCAAATGCTGATCACCTCGCTGGATTATTCCAAGTATGTGGGGCGTATAGCCGTTGGGCGCGTCCATCGCGGCGAGCTGAAAGAGGGGCAGGAGATTACGCTTTGCAAACGGGACGGCACGATGGCACGATCCAGGATAAAAGAGATCAATGTCTTTGAAGGGTTGGGACGGACGAAGGTCTCTTCCGTCAGGTCGGGCGATATCTGCGCCCTGGTCGGCATCGACAGTTTTGAGATCGGGGAGACGGTTTGCGACCTCAACGATCCCGAGCCGCTACCGGTCATCGCCATTGACGAGCCGACCATGTCGATGCTCTTTACCATCAACAACTCGCCGTTTTTCGGCAAGGATGGCAAGTATGTCACCTCCCGCCATATTTATGAGCGCCTGCAAAAGGAGCTGGACAAGAACCTGGCGCTGAGGGTGGAGCCTACCGCTTCGGCTGATGCATGGCTGGTCTACGGGCGCGGCGTGCTTCATCTTTCCGTCCTGATCGAAACGATGCGGCGGGAGGGCTATGAATTGCAGGTCGGACAGCCGCAGGTGATCATCAAAACCATCAACGAGGTCAAGTGCGAACCGGTTGAGCAGCTCACCATTAACCTGCCGGAAGAGTGCTCCAGCCGCATTATTGATATCGTGACGAAACGGAAAGGGGAGATGACGATGATGGAAAGCAAGAACGACAGGATGCACCTGGAGTTTACCATTCCCTCGCGCGGTATTATCGGGCTGAACAATGCCATCCTCACCGCCTCGGCCGGCGAAGCGATCATCGCCCACCGCTTTCTGGAGTACCAGCCATGGAAAGGCGAAATAGAACGCCGCGTGAACGGCTCGATCATTGTCATGGAGACGGGTACCGCCTTTGCCTACGCGTTGAACAACCTGCAGTCGCGCGGACGTTTCTTTATCGCTCCGCAAGACGAAGTATATGCCGGACAGGTGGTTGGCGAACACACAAAGGAGGGCGACCTGGTGGTCAACGTCACAAAATCGAAAAAGCTGACGAATATGCGGGCTTCCGGTTCGGACGAAAAGATCGCCCTGGCGCCGCCGGTGGTATTCAGCCTCGAAGATGCGCTGGAATACATCAAACTGGATGAATACGTGGAGATTACCCCCAACTTTATGCGTATGCGTAAAATCCTCCTTGACGAGAATGAGCGCAAGCGGCAAAGTAAAACGACCTGATATTCCACAGAATAGAGACATACGCACATGCATATCCCCGCCGCTTTTATCCGCTTTCGTTTCCGGCAGGCCGGAAAGTTTGTGAAAGAGATACCCCTGCCCTACCTTGTGCTGTTGCTCGGTATACTGGCGGCAGCCGGTATGGCGGGCTATTCTTTCGTGGAGAGCAGGACGGGAGGCGCAGCCGTGGGCGGAGGGATGCTGTTGCTGTTGCTGTCGATCCACCTCAAGCGGAAAGACTTCCATTTTATCCGGTTGGCGGAGGCGTCGCCCTGGACGGTGTTTTGCGCGGACTATTGGTTGCTGTCCTGTCCGGTTATGGCGCTGGAAGCGGTGCGGGGGCAATGGGCGGTTGCTTTGGCGTTGCTGCTGGGATGTGTGGGGGTCAGCTTGATCCGGCAACCTTATTGGCGCAGGGCGAAAGGCTTTCCCGTGCCGCGCCTTATTCCGGCGGAAGCGTTCGAGGTCCGTACCGGCCTGAGGAGGGACGGATGGGTGTTGCTGGCCTTTTATGCAGGCGCCTTTGTGGGATTGTTACTTCCTTACGCCTCTTTTGCTATGCTATGGGTGTATACGGCGGCGCTGTCGGGGTGTTTCAGGGATGGCGAACCGGTGGCTGTCCTGTGCAGCCGTGAACTTCCGGCCGGGCGGTTTATCGGACGGAAATTAGGGGTCAACCTGCGACTCTTTGCCTTGTCGGTCGTCCCGGTGTGTTTGCTTTATGTCGCGATCCGTCCCGGCGACTGGTGGTTGGCGCTGTTTTTTTTCGTGATGGCTATCCTGAACGTCGCCCTGTTTATCCTGATGAAATATGCCCTGTACCGTCCCGGCGGGAAGATTACCAGCGGGCAAATATCGCTGTTCCTGTCCATGGCAGGGATGCTGCTACCCTTTTTAGCCCCCGTTACCCTGTTTCTTTTAGTGAGGTATGCGGTGATGGCCAGACAACAGTTAACTCCCCATTTATATGTTTACAATTGAACATCTTCGATTCGGATACCAGAAAGGAAAAGAGGTATTGAAAGGGCTTGACCTCTCGATGGAGACAGGGAAGATACAAGGCTTTGCAGGGTTGAACGGAGCAGGGAAAACCACCTTTCTCAACCTCATCTACCATTTTATCCGTCCCTCTGACGGCAAGATAACGTATAACGGGCATCCCCTTTTGCGGAGAGAGGTCTCCTACCTGGAGGCGGAGAACTATTTCTATCCCTATATGACGGGGCGGGAATACCTGGAACTCTTTCCGGCGGGCGGGGGTGGTTTCGACATGGAGCGTTGGCGGCAGCTGTTTTCGCTTCCGCTCGATGATATCGTCGAGAGCTATTCTACCGGCATGAGGAAAAAGCTGGCATTGCTGGCAGCGCTTAAACCGGACAAACCGGTACTGATATTGGATGAGCCGTTCAACGGGCTGGATCTGGAAAGCGCCCACCTACTGACGATGATTCTCGCCCAACTGCGTACCGGCGGGAAAACCATCCTGATTACCTCCCATATCTACGAATCGTTGGCCGGCTGTTGCGACGTCATCCATTACCTGAGCGACGGACAGATCGCCCGCTCCTATACCAGGGAGGAGTTTCCGCTTCTTCAGGACGAACTGCAGTCCATAATGGAAGAGCGTTTCGGCGGACTGATTGCCGGACTGATCCCCAGTCAATGAACGCTCAATCCCTTTCCGGCGCTATTATTGCAGCCGGTAGCGATAGGTAATCGTTCCGCTTTGGTTGTTGGTGCCGTTGATGCTGTTGAACTTCGCCTGCCGGGCGGCTTTGAGGGCGCTGTTACGCATGGAAGTGCTGTCAATATTCGTCCCTTTCCCTATTTGGGCGGAGATAACGTTTCCTTTCGGGTCGACCGTAATGTCGATCACAATGCGTCCCTCTTCCTGTACGGTATATTCCGGACGGGGCAACTGTCCTGATCCGGCGAGTGTCCGTCCGTTCAGGTTAAACGACCCGTAGCCTCCCTGCCCGGTGTTTGCGCCCTGGTTGGAATTGCCGAAAGGGTTTCCCTGTACGCCCGTTCCCGCTTCCGCTTCGCCCCGGCTGCCGCTATCGGCATTTCCGGCGCCGAAGGCTCCGGCGACACGGTCACTGATAGCCTCTTCCTTTTTCCGCTGTTCTTCGGCCAGCCGTTTCCTTTCGGCCTCTTCGCGGCGCACACGTTCCCGCTCTTGCGCTTCCCGTCGTATCCTCTCCTCTTCCCGTTTGCGTTCCTCCTCTTTCTTTTTCGCATCGGCGAGCGAGACGCTTTCTTCCACGTCTTGTGTCACCAGATTCTCATGGGGAGCCGGTACTTGTGGGGGTGTAGGGGGGGGAGGGGTTGTCTCTTGCGGCGAGACATGTCCTGTATACCGCGGCTCAAAAGTCCCGGCGGCAGCATTCAGGTTACCGAAGTTGACCAATACGCCCTCTTCTTCTTCCGGCACAACCGTCTTCAAGACCGTCAACCCAAGGATCAGCAGAATGGCCAAATGGAAAATAACGGTACCAACTACACTGTATATGTCATCTTTATCGCACTTCATATTCGGTTATTTCTGCGGACGGGTGGCAAGCACCATCTTGAATTTGTTTCCATGCGCGATGTTCAGAATCTTTATGATCTCTTTATAAGGTACTGTTTCATCCGCATACAGGGCAACGAACATTTCCGGCTCTTTCTCGTAACTCTCCTGAAGGAACGGCGTTATTTCGTCAAAGGATATTTTCTTTTCCCTCTGCCTGCCGAAAGCGACATAGTAGTCTAAGTTTGCATCAATCGTGACGCGGGTGAGCGGCTTGGCCGCCGTCTGCTTTTTCGACTGCGGCAAGGTGACTTTGATGGCATTCGGAATGACTACGGTAGAGGTTACCATAAAGAATATCAGCAGGAGGAATATGATGTCCGTCATAGAGGCCATACTGAATGATTCGTTTACTTTTGTTCTTCTTTTCAGCGCCATTTGTATGTTAATTAGCCGGTTCGTTCAATAAATCCATAAACTCCATCGTGCGGGCTTCCATCTTGTTCAC
>JAISRY010000121.1 GCA_031273385.1 Tannerellaceae bacterium
CCCCGTTTTTCCGCCATATTTGGAAGCGGCTCGTCCCGCGGGGCGATACAGCCGATTCTCAGAGAGTTTAGGAGTGGTAAAACTATCATTTTGTCATTTCGCCATTTCGCAAAAAAAAACCGGCGTCAAAATGACAAAATGATATTTCGATGATGTTATCCTGAAAATGCTGTCATCCTGAAAATGCTGATTCTGATTCTGTGTATTTTTATAGTGATAGATTGAAACAAATATGGGGGTATTTGCTTACGATTCGATACATTTGGGGAGGGCATTGTTCTTTTTTTTAATTTTTTAGAGAAATAGCATGAGGTACTTCACGGGCAATTCGTTACTTTTGCGACTGTTTTTTAACTTTGAGCAATGGAACATCTACGAACAGGGTTTTTATTGATGGCCGTCGGTATGACGACGGTATTTTTGATCCTTCTCCTTATTATATGGATGGGTAAAGGGTTGACGGCTTTGGTCAACCGCTATGCGCCGGAAGAGGGCGGGGCGAAGAAAGAGCCGCCAAACGTCGGCCTGGCGTCCGGTCAGGAGACGAAAGCGGCGGAAAGCGGCGGAAAGGCTACCGTCGTGGCTATCCTCTCCGCCGTCAGCCTGGCAACAGGCGGGAGAGGGAAAGTGATAAAAATAGAAAAACAACCATAAGCAATACGTTTTCAGCACGATATGAAAAGAGAAATCAAATTCAGCTTAGTATTCCGCGACATGTGGCAGTCGGCCGGAAAATATATTCCCCGCGTCGACCAGTTGGTACGGGTTGCCCCCGCCATCATTGAGATGGGCTGTTTCGAGCGGGTGGAGACCAACGGCGGAGGGTTTGAACAGGTGAACCTCCTGTTTGGCGAGAACCCCAACAGGGCGGTGCGCGAATGGACAAAGCCGTTCAACGACGCCGGTATTCAGACCCACATGTTAGACCGCGCCCTGAACGGGCTGAGGATGAGTCCCGTGCCCGACGATGTGCGGCGGCTGTTCTATAAGGTAAAGAAAGCGCAAGGGACGGATATCGCCCGTACGTTCTGCGGACTGAACGATGTGCGGAACATCGCCCCCTCGATCACCTACGCCAAGGAGGCGGGTATGATCTCGCAATGTTCGCTTTCGATCACCCATTCCCCCATCCATACGATAGACTATTACACCCGGATGGCGCTCGAGCTGATCCGCCTGGGGGCTGACGAGATATGTATTAAGGACATGGCCGGGATAGGCCGCCCCTACTCGCTGGGGCGCATCGTGGAGGGGATCAAGACGAAGCATCCGGAGATTCCGGTGCAGTACCACAGCCATGCCGGACCGGGGTTCAATGTGGCCTCCATCCTGGCGGTTTGTGCGGCGGGGTGCGACTATATCGACGTCGGTATGGAGCCGCTTTCGTGGGGTACGGGCCATGCCGACCTGCTGACTGTACAGGCGATGCTGAAAGACGCCGGCTACAAGGTGCCCAACATCAATATGGAGGCCTATATGCGGGTACGCAGCATGATACAGGAGTTTATGGATGATTTCCTGGGGCTGTATATCAGTCCGAAAAACCGGCTGATGAACTCGTTGCTGATCGCTCCCGGGCTGCCCGGCGGTATGATGGGAAGCCTGATGTCCGACCTGGAAAAGAACCTGGAAAGCATCAACAAAAACAACCTGAAAAACAACCGCCCGTTGATGACGGAAGACCAGTTGTTGATCAAGCTCTTTGAGGAGGTGGCCTACGTATGGCCGCGCGTGGGCTATCCGCCGCTGGTCACGCCGTTCAGCCAATACGTCAAGAACCTGGCGATGATGAATGTCATGCAGCTGGAGAAAGGAAAGGAGCGTTGGAGCATGATTGCGGACGACATCTGGGATATGATCCTGGGTAAGGCCGGACGGTTGCCGGGGAAGCTGGCGCCCGAGATCATCGAAAAGGCCAAAGAGGAGGGGCGCGCCTTTTTTGAGGGGAATCCACAGGATAATTACCCCGACGCGCTGGATAAATACCGCAAACTGATGAACGGAAAGCATTGGGAGACAGGCGACGACGACGAGGAGTTGTTTGAGTACGCCATGCATCCGGCACAATACGAAGCCTACCGTTCGGGGAAAGCGAAGGTCGAATTTCTGGCCGATGTCGCCAAGCGTAAAACGGCGCAAAACAAGCCCGACCAGCCGCAACCGCCGGTAGCAGCAGCCACCCCCCCTACCCTCCCCCAGCCCTCCTATCCCTTACCGGCGACGCCGCAGCGGATGAACGTCGACGTCAACGGGGAGCAATACAGCGTCACGATCTCTTTTGGAGAGGATACCGCCGTCACGGAGCCTGTCCGTAGCGTAGCGGAAAAGCCGCTGCCGCCCCCTACCCCACCCTTGCCGACGGCAACAACAACCGGCGGCGGACAGGAGCTCCTCTCCCCGCTGGAGGGGAAATTCTTCCTGGTCAAGAACGCCTCCGATACGCCCCTGAAAGTGGGAGATACGGTCAGCGAGGGGGATATCCTCTGCTACATAGAGGCGATGAAGACATACAATGCCGTTCGTGCGGAGGCAGGCGGAAAGATCACCGCTATCCTCGCCTCCCCCGGCGATACGGTTTCGGAAGATGACCTGTTAATGACCATCCAATAATGGGCGAGATCATCAAGAACCTGTATGAGATGACGGCTTTCAGCCATATTATGGCCGAACCGCAGCTGCTTGTCATGTACGCCATCTCCTTTATCCTGCTCTACCTGGGGATCAAGAAGCAATACGAACCGCTACTGCTGATCCCCATCGCTTTCGGCGTGTTGCTGGCCAATTTCCCCGGAGGGGAGATGGGTGTCACACAGGCCGACGAACAGGGGATGGTCAGCGTACACGGAGCGTTGAAGAATATCTGGGAAATGCCGCTTCACGATATCGCCCACGAGCTGGGGCTGATGAACTTTATCTACTACCTGCTGATCAAGACGGGCTTTCTTCCCCCTATCATTTTCATGGGGGTGGGGGCGTTGACGGATTTCGGGCCGATGTTGAGGAACCTGAGGTTGTCCATTTTCGGAGCGGCTGCCCAATTGGGGATCTTCTCCGTCCTGTTGATCGCTATACTGATCGGCTTCACGCCCAAAGAGGCGGCGGCGTTGGGCATTATCGGCGGAGCGGATGGCCCGACGGCGATCTTTACGACGATCAAACTCGCTCCCCACCTGCTTGGCCCTATCGCGATCGCCGCCTATTCCTATATGGCGCTGGTACCGGTCATTATCCCGTTGGTCGTGCGGTTGCTGTGTAGCAAAAAAGAGCTGCGCATCAACATGAAAGAGCAGGAAAAGCGGTACCCTTCGGAGGTGAAAATAAAGAACATGCGTGTGTTGAAGATATTGTTCCCTATTGTGGTGACGGTTGTCGTCGCCCTGTTCGTCCCCAGCGCCGTCCCCCTTGTCGGGATGCTGATGTTCGGCAACCTGGTGAAAGAGCTTGGCGCCAGCACATTCCGCCTGTTCGACGCCGCGTCGAACAGTATCATGAATGCGGCGACCATCTTCCTGGGGCTGTCGGTGGGCGCCACCATGACGGCGGAGGCGTTCCTCAACCTGACGACCATCGGGATTGTTGTCGGCGGTTTCCTGGCGTTCGCCCTTTCCATTGCCGGCGGGATTTTCTTCGTCAAACTGGTGAACCTGTTTACCCGTAAAAAGATCAATCCCCTGATCGGCGCCACCGGATTGAGCGCCGTTCCGATGGCCTCGCGCGTGGCAAATGAGATCGCTTTGAAGTACGATCCGAAGAACCATGTATTGCCCTATTGTATGGCGAGTAATATTTCGGGAGTCATCGGTTCGGCGGTCGCAGCCGGCGTTCTTATTTCGTTTTTAGGCTAAATCTGTCTATTTTTAACAATATCGGGGTAAAATATGAGAAAAAAAGCGTGATGAATGAGGTTATCCAAAATTATTTATTTTATTTTGTGATCAGATACAGGATCAATATGTCCTGTTCTTAAAGCGTAGTGAATATGAAGGACACCCATGAGACTAATTTGCCAACAGAAGAGACGATTTTGCCAACAGAAGAGACAACACCGGCAAACATAACTGAAGAGGTAAAAGAGGTAGAAGCGGAAACAAGTGAAGCGCCTGAAAAGGTAGAAGCGGAAATAAGTGAAACACCCGAAGAGGTAGAAGCGGAAACGAGTGAAGCACCTGAAGAGGTAGTAGCGGAAACGAGTGAAACACCTGAAGAGGTAGTAGAAACGGAAACAAGTGAAATACCTGAAGAGGTAGTAGCGGAAATCAGTGAAGCACCCGGAGAGGTAGAAGTAACGGAAACAAGTGAAATACCTGAAGAGGTAGTAGAAACGGAAACAAGTGAAGCACCCGAAGAGGTAGTAGAAACGGAAACAAGTGAAGCACCTGAAGAGGTAGTAGCGGAAACGAGTGAAGCCCCCGAAGAGGCAGAAGCGGAAACAAGCGAAACACCCGAAGAGGTGGAAGTAACGGAAACAAGTGAAGCCCCTGAAGAAGAGGTGGTAGCGGAAACAAGCGAAACACCCGAAGAGGCGGAAGCGGAAACAAGCGAAACACCCGGGGAGGCATCCCCTGTTGCCAACAGCAAACCTGGTAAGGAAGAAATTCTGGACAAGTTAGCCCAATTGGTCTATCATACGCCTGTAGAGGCTGCCCGGAATGAAGTGGAATTGCTGAAACAGGCATTCTATAAGGTTCACCGTTCCGAGATAGACGAGTTGAAAAGAGTATTCCTCGAAAGCGGGGGAGAGGAAGCCGATTTTGTCGCTCCCGAAAACGGGGCGGAAAGCAGAATCAAAGAGCTTCTTTCCGTTTTCAAAGAAAAAAGAGCCTCCCTCCACGCCGAAGAAGAGCAGTTGAGGGCGGCAAACTATGCGCTTAAACTTCAGCTGATCGCACGGTTAAAGGAGTTGTCCGAAAGCCAGGATGATTTCAACAAGCTATATAACGAGTTTAAAGAGATCCAGCAACGGTGGAAAGAGGCAAAGCTCATCCCGCAGGAACATGCCAACGAACTGTGGAGAAACTATCAGATATACAGCGAAAAGTTCTACGATATCATCAAGATAAACAACCAGTTCCGCGATTACGACTTTAAGAAGAACCTGGAACTGAAAACCGCCCTCTGCGAAACGGTAGAGCGGTTGGTGCATGAGCCGGACGCGATCTCCGCGTTCCACCAACTGCAGAAGCTGCACCAGCAATGGCGCGAAATCGGGCCGGTGGCGAAAGAGATGCGCGAAGAGTTGTGGGCGCGGTTCAAGGCGGCGTCGACGCTCATCAACAAGCAGCACCAATTCCATTTCGAATCGCAAAAGGAGAAAGAGCAGGAAAACCTGAAAGCGAAAATAGCCATCTGCGACGAGATAGAGCGGATCGACTACAGCCAGCTCAAGACCTTTAAAGACTGGGAACGCAAAAACCGGGAGATGGCCGCCCTGCAGGAGAAGTGGAAAAACATCGGCTTCGCCCCGAAAAAGTATAACGTGAAAATCTTTGAACGCTTCCGCGCCGTATGCGACGTCTATTTCGCAAAGAAAAACGAATTTTACAAAAGCGTAAAGGACGAGATGACAAAGAATCTCGAACTGAAAAGGGCGCTTTGTGAAAAGGCCGAAGCGCTGAAAGACAGTACCGATTGGAGCGAAACGACCGAGAAGATGATCGCCCTGCAGAAAGAGTGGAAAACCATCGGGCAGGTTGGGCGCAAACAGTCGGAGGCCACGTGGAAACGCTTCATCACCGCCTGCGATTATTTCTTCGAGCAGAAGAACAAAAACGTCACGTCGCAAAAGAGCACCGAACAGCTCAACCTCAAAGCGAAAAGGGAGCTGGTCGAAAAGGTACGCACCCTGGACGACGCCATCGGCCGCGAAGAGGCGATGACGACGCTCCGCGAATACATGGCGGAATGGAATACGATCGGTTTTGTGCCTTTCAAGGAAAAGGACAAGATCTATAAAGAATTTCACGAAGCGCTGGACAAGCAGTTCGACCGCCTCAAAGTGGATCAGAAAGACCGCAAAATGCAGACCTACCGCAGCAACCTGACCGATATGGCCGGTAGCGACAAAGGAAAGGGAAAACTCTACGGAGAGCGGGAAAAGCTGATGCGCGCCTTTGAACGGATGAAGAGCGAACTCCAGACCTACGAAAATAATATCGGTTTCCTCAGCGTCTCCTCCAAAGGCGGCGGAGGCCTGATCAAAGAAATGGAACGGAAAATAGAGAGAATAAAAGAAGATATGAATTTAATAGTAAAGAAAATTGACGCCATTGACGAAAATCTTGAGTGAAGCCGGCAAAACGCCGGAACTTCACCTTTACAACCCCGGCTATGAAGCGGGAATTTTACAGGGATCTAAACAAAACACACTGACGGCGAATATACGGAAGATGAGGCAGGACCTGGCTCTTCTTCCCCTTTGGTACGCCGAAAAGGGGGATTACGTATTTGTGGAGGAGATGGCCTCTCCCCGCTTCATCTCGCGGCTACCCAAAGAGATAAGGCCGCTTGGCATCCCTGTCACGCGGGAGGCCCTAAAGAAAAAAGCAGACACTTTCCCCCCGATGACCGCCGCCCCATGGGGACTCTCCCCACAAAGCATCGCGTTCTTCAACGAACTGAAAGGCTACGGCTTAAACCTCGCCGTCCCCGAATGGAAAGAGGAATACGCCGCCCTGACGAGCCGCCGCACAGCCGCAGCATGCCTAAAAGCGATCGGCGAACGCCTCCCGAGGACGCTACAGCCCCCCCACCCCCCTGTCTTCTTCTCCGACATAGAAGAGATACCCTCTTACATGGAACAGCATACCCCTCCCTTTATCGTGAAGACCCCCTACTCCTCTTCCGGCAGAGGCCTGCTATGGATCAAGGAGGATACGCCGAGCGCAACACAGAAGAACTGGATAAAGGGCGCCCTCGGCAAACAACACGAACTGAGTATCGAAGAGGCGGTGGG
>JAISRY010000173.1 GCA_031273385.1 Tannerellaceae bacterium
ATCTCCTGGCGCGTACCGATCGGCAGTTGGATATTGACGCCGATGCGGGCGTTGTCTTCGGTGGGGAAAAACTCCGTCTTGACCGTCAGGAACAGCGACATGCTGCCCGCAAAGATCAGGAAAGCGCCCGTAATCACCGTTATACGATGGCGTACCGCCCAGTTGAGGAGCTTGGCATAAGCCTCGTCCAGCCCGTCCAACGCCTTTTCGATGGGCGTAAAGATGCGAACGTAGAGTTTGCCTTTCTTCGGGTTCAGGCGGAGGATCTGTGAGCTGAGCATCGGGGTGAGGGTGAGGGCGGCCAGGGTAGAGATAGCCATGACGATACTCACGATCCACCCCAACTGTTTGAACAGGATACCGGCAAGCCCCGTCACCATGGTGAGCGGGAGGAAGACGGCCAGTATGGTCAGCGTAGAGGCGATGACGGAGATCGCCACCTCGTTGGTGGCATGTACGGCGGCCTGCTTCGGCTTACTGCCCCGCTCGATATGGGTCGTCACGTTCTCCAGCACCACGATGGCGTCGTCCACCACCATCCCGATCGCAATGGAGAGCGAACTCAGCGAGATGATGTTCAGCGTATTGTCCGACAGCAGGAGGTAGGCGAACGCCGCAATCAGCGAGATGGGGATCGTCAGGATAATGATAAACGTCGCCCGCCAGCGTCCGAGGAAGATCAGCACCACGAGCATGACGACGATAAAGGTAATCGCGATGGTCTCCACCAGGCTGTCGATCGTATTGAGGATATTCTCGGAGGTATCGACGATGATGTCCAGCTTGACGTCCGCCGGCAGGTCGGCCTGCAGCTCGGGGAGCCTCGCCAGCACTTTCTTCGAGATGTCGACGGAGTTGGCGCCCGATTGCTTTTGTATAATGATCATGCCCCCGCGGATCCCGTTGTTGTAGGTCTCCTGTGCGCGCTCTTCCACCGTGTCCAGCACGCGGGCGACGTCGCGCAGGTAGACCGTCCGCCCGTCCATCGACCCGATGACCAGGTTCAGCATCTGGCTGGCATCCGTAAACTCGCCCTGTACGCGTAGCGAATAGGTGTTTGAGCCGATATCGATGCTGCCTCCCGGCGTATTGCGGTTTTCCTGTGCAATGACGGAAGAGATCCCCTCGATGGTTTGCCCGTAGGCCTCCAGCTTGTAGGGGTCGCAATAGATCTGCAATTCGCGGATGGGCGTACCCGAGATGGAGACCGCCCCTACGCCGCTGATACGCGCCAGCGGGTTCGACACCTTTTCGTCCAGTATCTTGTACAGGGCGTTCGAACTCTCGCCGGCCGTGACCGACAGGAGGAGGATCGGGATATCATCCGTCCCGAACTTGAAGATAATCGGGCTCTCCACGTCGTCCGGCAGGATGGATTCCACCATGTCCAGCTTGTCGCGGACGTCGTTGGTGGCTACATCTACGTCGGTGCCGTACTCGAACTCCAGCATGATGAGGGAGATGTTTTCCCTCGACTGCGACGTGATATTCTTCAAATCGCTGACGCTGTTCAGCGTATTTTCCAACGGCTTCGTCAGGTTCATCTCGATATCGGCGGCGCTGGCGCCCGGATAGGCGGTGATGACCATGATCATGTTGGTTTCTATTTCGGGAAACAAATCGACAGATAGCCTTGTCAGGGAAAAGAGCCCGAAGATCACGATGGCGACGAACAGCAGGGCTGTCGTTACCGGCTTTTTTACGGCGAATCCATATATACTCATACTGTTTCTCCTTTCCTTATCGTACGACGATGACTTCCTGCCCGTCCGTCAGACGGTTCAACCCCGTGACGACCACCTGGTCGCCATCCTCCACGCCGGAGACCACCTCGTAGCGGTCGCCCATACGGCGGCCTAATTCCACTTTGTTGTAGCTCACCCGCCCGTCGCGGCAGACATACATGTAGCGGTCGCCGGAGCCGGGCTGTTTCACCACCGCCCTGTCGGAGGCGACGACGCGCCGTATCGTGCCGAAGTTCATGACCACCCGCGCAAACATACCGGGGCGCACGCGCTGGTCGTTGTTCGGTATCCTGATCTCAACGGGGAAGGTACGCGTCGCGGCGTCGATGGTCGGGTAGACCAGGAACACCTTTCCGCTGAACGTTTCGCCGGCGTATACGTCCAGCCGGATATCCACATCCATCCCTTTCGCCACTTTCGTATAATAGCTTTCCGACACGTTCACCATCAGCTTAACGGGGCTGAACTGCTCCACCACGTAGACCGGCGTCGCGCCGTTGTACATATCGCCGTTGTCGTAATTACGCGCCGTCACGACGCCCGACACCGGGCTGGCCAGCTTGTTATTCTCTTCCAGGTTTTTATACGTGTTCCGGCTGATGTCCAGCTGGGCTTTCTGTGCATCCCAGGCCGATTTGGAGACGCCGCCCACCTTGTATAGTTCATCGACGCGGTTGAACTCGATCTCCTGGTTTTCCATCTGTATCTTCAGTTGGTTCAGGGTCGTGGCATCCATCGTGGCCAGCAACTGTCCGGCTTTCACGCGATCGCCCACCTCGACGTGCAGCTTTTCGATCCGCGCAGGCGCCTGGGGGGCGATCCTGTTCGAGGCATTGGCCGTCACCGTGGCGGTAAACTCATACAGCTGCTCCACGTCTTCAATATGTACGGCCTCCACTTTTACCTTCACCTTTTCATCCGCCGCAGCCGCCTCTTTCTTCTCTCCCGAACAGGAGGCCAGCAAAGCGGCCGCGATGATCACCGGTATGCACTTCGACGCATACCCCGTTCTCATCCTTTCCGTGTAATTTGTTCTCTTTTTCATTGCTTATACGTTTGTTTTCCTACTATTTTTTCCATCTCCGACTTTGCGATCATATAATCGTAGATGGATTGATTAAAGTTTAACCTGGCTTGCGTCATGGCCAGCTCCGCGTCGTTCATTTCAAGGAGCGTGCCGGAGCCGGCGCTATAGCGTTTGCGGGCGATGGCATATCCCCGCTCGGCCTGTTCGACGCCTTTCTGCGCCGCATCGAAACGTTTGATGCAGGTGCGCATGTCGTCCAAATATTGTTTGATGGCCAGTTGCAGGTTTCGTACCGCATCTTCCCGTTGGAGCGCCAACTGGTGGATGGATACCTGCGTCTGTTTGACCTTGTTCAAGCGGCTCCCGCCCGAAAAGACCGGAATGGAGAGCGACAGGCCGATCATCGAATAGGGATTCCAGCGGTAGTCGCCGAAACGGAAGTCGTTGTTCATCGCGTTCCACTGGTAGAGGCCGGTCAGGGAGAGGGTCGGCAGGAAGTCGTACTTCTGCATGTCGAGCGTATGCTTCAGCAGTCCCGCCTGGAGATCCAGCTGCCGGAGGGAGGTATTCTCTTCGAGGGAGGTATCGGCGGACAGATAGTCGGCAAACAGCTCCGCCCGGTAGTCGGTGAGCCGCCCCTCGCACGTGATGGGCTGGCTGAGATCCATCCCCAGCAACGCCTTCAGCTGCCACTTGGCCAGCGTGACGAGATTCTCCGCCTGCAGGAGGCTCGGCTCGACATTCCTGACCGATACGTCCGCCCGTATCAGGTCGTACTCGGCCACCAGCCCCTGTCCGTACTTATGTTCGATATCCAGGTAGTTCTTCATGGCATTGTCGTAGCTTTCCTTGAATACGCGATAGGAGTCGTTGGCCAGAAGCACGCCGAAGAAGCTTTTCTTCACCTGGAGCGCCATCTCTATTTTAGAGGAGCGCGCCAGCTCGACGGCCAGCTCGACATCCAACGCCGAGATGGAGAGGCTTTTCCACAGCGAAGCGTTGACCAGCGGCATACCGGCGGTAAAGCCCAGGCTCCAGTTGTTGCTCCGCCCGACCTCGATGCCCCCGCTCATATCGGGCATCTCCGCGCCGGGTATCTCCGTACTCCCGCCCAGGTCGAAATCCATATACATGATTTGCTTCTTGAGGGTGCGGCCATAGTCGCCCGTAAAATTAATCTGCGGGAAGAGCGTGGCGTAGGCGCCTTTCTTCGCATACTTTTTCTTTACAATCTCCTGATCGGCCACTTTCACGACAGGGTTTTCACTCATGGCTATTTCCAGCGCACCGTTCAAATCAATCGCCAACGGCTCCTGGGCGCTAAGGGATGTAGCGGCCATACATGCCAACAACCATACAGTACTTCTGATAAAGATCTCTTTTTTCATTCAATCTGTAGACTAATTAATTATAAGGGTAAAACTCACACATTAACCGGAAACAAAAATAGAGTTACTTATTTACTCCTGCAAATAAAAAACGTCCGCTTCCACACAATCATCGACAAATAACGCCTTATAACCGATCAATTGCGTTGCAAATATCTACCGATTTTAGAAAACGGGAATGGTTTGTTCCGCTATATGCTTCGTCATAAACGAAAAAAAGGAGGCTTTCTATTCGTTTCTAAATAAAAAAGCAGATATTTGCCTGTCAAGAACGAATACATCACCAAAAAAGAAACTAAAAAATATGGGAGAACTTCCGATTATTGAAATAGCCGAGTTGAACGGCCACCTCACCACCACCGATAACTTTAACGGTATATTCAGTATCACCGACGTAGACGGCGCTTTCTCCATAGAGGACAACGCGGAGGGATACACCTCCCCCGTCAGGATGAACGCCCTTTTCATGGCCTTAGTCCTGCAGGGGGAGGCCAGGGTCAGCCTCGATTATGTCCCCTACACCCTCTCGTCCAACAGTTTCATCATCATCATGCCGACGCATATCTTCCAGGTAGCCTGGATGACGCCCGATATCAAGAGCAGGCTGTTGATGGTCGACAAGAGCTTCCTCGACGGCTGCCACCCTATCCCAAAGATAAGCCCGCCCATGAACTATATGCGGTTGAGGAATAATCCCTGTATGACGCTTGAGCCGGAAGAAGCGGCGCACCTGGATGGCTGCATCCGGCAGTTGAGGGAAAAGATAGGGTTTCGGACACATGCGTTCCACAAAGAGGTGTTGCAAAATGCCTTTACCGGTTTCCTGCTGGAATTGGGCAATATTATGGACGGTAAAGAGGAGCTGTTCGTCAAGCCCTCCCTTTCGCGCAAGGAGGAACTGCTGAATAGCTTCCTGCAACTGCTTTTCGAACATGCCAAAGAGCAACACTTAGTCTCTTTCTATGCCGACAAACTGTTCATCACGCCGCAGTACCTCTCCCTGATCCTGAAAGAGCTGACCGGCAAGCCGGCCAACAGCTGGATAGACGACGCCCTGATTATCGAAGCCAAGGTCTTGCTGAAGATGCCCGACACGACGATCCAGCAAGTCTCCAACCAACTGAACTTTTCCGATCAATCCACGTTCGGCAAGTTCTTTAAAAAACACCTCGGTATCTCCCCTACCGAATACCGGAAGAAGACTTAACGATCTTTAACTGATAAAGTGATACAGCCTTACGAAATATTCGTATGTTTGCGACATATTCGTAATTAAGTAAGTATCATGGAGAAATTAACACCACAGGAAGAGGAAGCAATGCGTTGGATATGGCAACTCGGCACATGCTTTGTCAAAGAAATCGTCGCCCGTTACCCCGATCCCAAGCCGCCGTATACAACCGTAGCTTCGATCGTAAAGAACCTGGAACGCAAGAAATATGTCGCATCCAAGCAATTCGGGAATACCTACCAATATACCCCTTTAGTTCCGGAAAGCGAGTATAAACGGACATGTATGAGCGGCATCGTGCGTAATTACTTCGAAAATTCGTACAAGGAGATGGTTACTTTTTTTGCGAAAGAGCAAAAGATATCGGCTACCGACCTCGAAGATATTATCAGGATAATTGAAGAAGGAAATAATAACCGTACCTAATCCCCCACCCCGCCATGTCACAGGAAGCTATATACCTCCTCAAAGTAAATGTCGCGCTTGTGCTGTTCTACGCCTTTTACCGGCTGTTCTTCTACAAGGATACCTTCTTTGTGTGGCGGCGGTCGCTGTTGCTGGCGTTTTTAGGATTAGCGGTCGTTTACCCCCTGCTGAATATCCAGGAATGGATACGGGAACAGGAGCCGATAAACGGCATCATCCTCACCTATTCGGACATCTGGTCGGACATCACCGTAACGCCCACGGAAAGCGCCGGCTGGCAAAGCCTCGTACTGACCGTTGCCGCCGGATGTTACCGGACGGTTGCCGCCCTGCTGGCGCTGCGTTTCGTGGTGCAATTGGGGCGCATTTTCCACTTGGCGTGGAGAAGCAGGCGGGCGGTTATCGGCGGAACGAACGTGTATCTGTTGGACAAGCCCTCGGGGGCGTTCTCCTTTTTCCGGTTTATCTTTTTATACCCGGACGCCCACCGCGAGGGAGAGGTCGACAAGATCCTGACGCACGAACGGACGCACGCTTCCGAATGGCATTCCATAGATGTCGTCATCAGCGAATGGATGTGTATCCTGTGCTGGATGAACCCTTTCGCCTGGCTGTTGAAGCGGGAGATGAGGTACAACCTCGAATACCTTGCCGACAACACCGTCCTCCGGTCCGGCTACGACAGCAAAAGCTACCAATACCTTTTATTGGGACTCACACATTCTCACAAGGCTGCAGCAAACTTATATAATAACTTTAATGTATCACACTTAAAAAAAAGAATTAGTATGATGAACACAACACGTTCCCATGCGATAGGGAAAGTAAAATACCTGCTATTCCTGCCCCTGACAGCCGCACTGATGCTGTTCAGCAATATGGATGCCATCGCACATGTAACGAAAAAAGTAGTAGCGGACGATCCGTCGCTTAATCCCGCTGTTTTAGTGGCGGAGAAAGTTGTAATTAATTTCTCGTCTCATACTTTCATAAGTTTTAATCCCGCTACCTTAGTGGCGGAGAAACCCGACGCGCCGCAAGAGAAGAAGAAGACGGTGTATGCCGTAGTAGAGACGATGCCTCAGTTTCCCGGAGGAACTGATGCGCTCATGAAATTTGTCAATACAAACCTGAGGTATCCGAAAGAGGCGCAGGAAAAAGGCATACAGGGCAGGGTCATCCTGACTTTCGTCATCAATGACGACGGGCGGATCAGCGACATAGAGGTGACCAGAGGCGTCGATCCTTTGCTGGATGCCGAAGCCGTACGCCTCATCGAATCCATGCCCAAATGGACGCCCGGCAAGCAACGAGGCAAGGATGTATGCGTCAAATATAACCTCCCGATAATGTTTAGATTGCAACAGGGAACAGGAGATGCGAAATAAGTTTTACCTGACATTCCTCCTGCCGCTCCTCCTCTTTTCCTACGGGAAAGCACAGACGGAGAGGTGGCAGGAGTTGGTCAACAGCAAGCAATATGCCTCCGTCATCGCCGAGGCGAAAAGCCTCACGCCCGAAGACTCGACCGATTACCGGAAGATGAACCTTGTCGCCCAGGCGTATGAGGGGGTTTTGAAATACCGCGATGCCCTCAGCTTCTACCGGCACTGCTTCCTATTGGACTCCACCAATATGGACAACCTGAACGCCCTGGCGCGCACGGCCACCAATCTGGGAAGAGCCGCCGAAGCCGAATCCTATTTCCGCAAAGTGCTGGATACGGATAGCACGAACTTCTACGCCCGATACCAACTGGCGCGGCTCTATCAGCAGACAGGCCGCTACGACGAGGCCATCGACACCTACTATACGCTCCTGGAGCAAGACCCTGAAAATTCTTTCCTGCTACGGAACATTGGCGACAGCCATGCGCATCGGGAGGAATGGCTCGGCGCGACACTCTGCTACCACCGCGCCTATATGTCGAACAAAGAAAACGCCGGACTGGGCAGTACGCTGATTAATACGATGCTGCGCGTCGGGGCTGATTTTCTTTCCGAAGCGTTGGAGATCGCCGACACGGCGCTGTATTATAACCCCGGCAACCGCCTGTTGCGACAAAACAAAGGGTTGGCACTCTATATGAACAGACGGTTTGCCGAAGCCGATACGCTCTATTCCGAACTGCTGGCCGAGGGCGACTCGACCTACCAGACGCTGAAGTTCTGCGGCTCCGCGCGATACTATGCCGGGCAACACCTCAAGTCGATCGAACCGCTGGAATACGCCTACACGATGGATCCGACGGTGGTAGAGGTCTGCCTGCTGTTGGGGTCGGCGCTGGGAAAGACCTACGACCGGAAACGCGCCTATACCCTGTTCGATGAGGCGGAAGAGGGCTTGAAGCCGGATGAGTTCCTGTCCGGCCAACTCTCCATGTTAAAGGCCGAACTGTTACAAAAGGACAACCGGAAAGACGAAGCCGCGCTCCTCTACTACTGCCTCTGGCAAAAGAACAAAAAGCTGAGCCTGCTGGCCATGATCAGCAACCTCTACTATGCCTCAGACGTCGCTCAATACAAAAGCGCGGAACGAAGACAACGCGCCATATTCAGCATCGTACTATACCTCAACGAGCTGATCGCCAAAGAAGAGGACATGACACAGACCCAACACTACCGCCGCATCCTCAACTCCCTGCTGGAAGACATGTTCTTCCGCAACGTGACGGAAGAACCGATGCTCGCTCCCGACGGGAAAAAGAGCCGCCTACCCCTCGACACCCTGAAAGCCCTCATCCGCCAACTGCCCGAAAAACCCTAACATTCCCACTCACGCGAGCATGATAAACTATTCTCTCTTTTTACACGATGTGCACCGGGTATGCACCGGGTGTGCACATTGTGCACGCTCTGATAGCCCTGTATTGATACGGCTTTGAAGCATGTTGCACACTAAGCGTGTTTTGATTTTATGCAAACATTGATACATCTCTACATTATATATTAGAATTAAAATAAGAATAAAAAAAGAAGAGCGTAACCGCTTTTT
>JAISRY010000194.1 GCA_031273385.1 Tannerellaceae bacterium
CCCTCTGACGCTACACAACTGTCCCGTCGGCGCTACACAGTTGTGTTGTGACGGCTACACAGTTGTGTTGTCCGCACTACACAATTGTGTAACGCCGGCTACACAATTGTCTACAACGAACGAAAGTGGTGACGAGGGGGTCAAAAACGCATATTTCAACTTATATGTACTTTTTATTGTTTTCCGATTTCCCCTAGAGTTTTCATTTTCCCCTTTTTCTCCCCACTACTCCACCATTTACTCTCTTTTTCTCTCTTTTAGAAAAAGGAAGAAAGAGAGTAAGGAGAGTAGAAAGGGCTGATTGAGCGCTTCTTATGATTTCGTTAGGCTGTCATTTCTTGTTCTGCAGGAAATCGGGTTTTTTGGTAAAAAGTGGTAGGGAAGCCCTTTTTTCTTCCCCACTTTTTTCCTTTTTACCCCACCATTTTGGCCTTTTTTGGCCTAAAAACGGGGATTAGAAGAAAATCAGACGACACTAAAATGACACCAAAATGACACTAATGACACTAAAAAGACACTAAAAAGACACCAAAAAGACACCAGACGACACTAAAATGACACCAAAATGACACCGAAAAGACACTCACGCACGCGATAGCGATAATTGCTTCACTGCGTTATAATGACGAAAGCCGGGCTCACTCTCTTCATTCCAAACCCAGGGTGAACGGATTAAAGTTCGATCACGCTGCGAACACCTACTTCCTGCAGGAAACGGAGATCGTGCGAGACGGCGACAACCGTGCCCTCATACGCCTTTACGACCGATGTGAGGATTTCGGCGCTTTGTATATCCAGGTTGTTGGACGGTTCGTCCAGCAGAAGCATCTCCGGCGCATGATCGCCGACCAGCAGGCAGCACAGCAGCAGGCGCATCTTCTCGCCGCCGCTCAGGTTGGCGCACGACTTGTCCCATACGGTATATGGAAAGAGAAAACGGTTCAGCAGCGTCTTCAACTCATGGTCTTGCAGGCGGGAGGTATTGAATTGTTCCAACTGCTCGATGAGCGTCAGCCGGTTTTGTATGATGGAGTATTCCTGGTCGATATGGATGTAGCGGAAAGCGGAGCGGGTAATTTCGCCCGTTTGAGGCTCGAGGCCTCCGGTTATGATCCGGAGCAGGGTGGTTTTCCCCGATCCGTTTTTCCCTTTTACCGACAGGCGGTCGCCGCTTCTGATCTGGAAAGAGAGGGGGTTCGTCCATAGCTTTTCCTCTCCGTAGCGGAAATCAATCTCCTTTGCCGTCACGAGTACTTTCCCTTTGTGCAGCGGCGGGGTGTGGAGGTTTAGCTTCATCAGGCGGCTGTCGGGCAGGGCGCTCTGGATCTGTTTGATATCCTCTTTCAGGGTGTCTATCTTCCCGTCATGCGCTTTCTGTAGTTTGGAGGCGCTGTTTTCGGCATCGCTTTTCAACTGATGCATGACGATACGGGGGATGCCCCGCTTCTCGTTCCGCTTTTCCCCGCGTATGCCCTCCCGCTGCTTGCGCTCGATGGCTTCGCGAGCTGTTTTACGCACCTTTCTCAGGGCTTTTTCCTTTTCATCCAGCGAAGCCTGCAAAGCATTCACCTGCAACGCCTTTTGCTCTTTGTAAAAGGCATAATCGCCACCGTAGGCAGTGATTTCGCTCCGGCTTAATTCGTAGATAAACGGCATCTGGTGAAGCAGCGTCATATCGTGGGTGACCACCAGCAGGGTGTCGCGCGACGAGTGGATAAAGGCATACAGCTTTTCCCGTCCCCCGATATCCAGGTGGTTGGTCGGCTCGTCCATCAGGATAACGGAGGGCGTATGTATCTGTATGCCGGCAAGGAATACCTTTGTTTTCTCGCCGCCGCTCAGGGTCTCCATGGGCTGGTGGAGGGAGAGATGCCCCAACCCCCACGCATCCAATGCGGCGCGGCTTCTCTCTTCGATCGTCCAGTCTTCGTCCAGCAGCGCAAAATTGACAGCGGAGGCTTCACCTTGCAGGATCGCTTGCAGGGCGGCCACTTTCCGCTCTATCCGGAGCGCCTGGGCGATGGTGAGCCGGTTGTATTGCCCGAAATGCTGCGGCATATAATAGGGAGTGGAAGGGCACGCCACCTCTCCGGCGGAGGGGGCAATATCCCCGGCAATGATCCGCAGAAGCGTGGACTTGCCGCTCCCGTTATTCCCGATCAGGGCGACCTTTTGCCCTTTATTGACTGTAAAACTGATATTCCGGAACAGCGTCTCTTTATCCGGATGCGCATAATATACGCCATGTAGGGTGATACTCATAAGAATAAGAATAAGAAAATGATAAAAAGAACCCCTCTTTCCCGCGGAGTAGTGTGGGGAAAGAAAACAAAACACAATGCCGTAAAACCGGCGACTTATTCAACTATTCTCATTGGAGTATATATGAAGTTCGCCCCAAAGATACAAAAACGCTGAAAAAGACAAAACATCATATTGAAAAAATGTGTATCTTCGTACGCTGAGAAAATCAGTAAAAGATGGAAAGAATATGAATGATCTGAGGAAAATCACGATTTGGCGAAGCCTTATGATTGCCCTAAGCGGCTGTGTTTGTCTGTTTTCGGTAGCGGCGCAACAGGTGGCGGATTACCATGTCGTCTGGAACACGCAAAGCGCCAATTCGGGCGAAAGTATGCCTTGTGGTGGCGGCGATATCGGGCTCAACGTCTGGGTGGAGAATGGCGACATCCTGTTTTATATGGCAAAGAGCGGTACGTTCGACGAAAATAATACCCTGCTCAAACAGGGGCGGGTACGTATCCAGCTATCGCCCAACCCCTTTGACGGCGAAACATTCCGGCAGGAATTGAACCTGGAAGAGGGGTGCGTACTGATTAGCGGGAAGAACAACAGCGCCGCAGCCGATGTCCGCATCTGGGTGGATGTGTTTCAGCCGGTTATTCATGTGGAAACGGCGTCCGGACAACCCCTGGCGGCCAGTATCCTGTACGAAAACTGGCGTCATCAGGACAGGCCGATACGCAAAGGCGAGGGGATACAAAGCTCCTACCGCTGGGCAATGCCTCCCGTCTTGATCACCCGGAAAGACGAGGTGGCCTACGAGGGGGACAAGATCCTTTTTTACCATCATAACAAGGGGGAAACGGCGTTCGATGTCACAGTAAAACAGCAAGGCCTCGAGCGCGTGAAAGACCAATTGTTCGACCCGTTGAAAGACCTCGCTTCGGGAGGCCTGTTGGAAGCCAAAGGATTCAAACCCGCAGGGACAACCACCGGAACCTACATCAACACCGATTACAAGGCATGGAAACTCGAAAGCGAAAAGCCGCTGAAAAAGTGGAACATGACCATCAAACTGCATACGGAGCAAACACCGGACATCACCCTCTGGAAGAAGAACCTGGACAAACCGGCGGTCAGCGACAGGAAGAAAAACCTCGCCTGGTGGACGGCGTTCAACGAACGCAGCTTTATCCGTATCACGTCGCACGACGGGACGGACAAGGGTTTTGAACTGAGCCGCAACTACCAACTGTTCCGCTACATGTTGGCCTGCAATGCCTACGGCCAATATCCCACCAAATTCAACGGCGGGCTCTTCACCTACGACCCCGCTTTCGTCGGTGAGACAAGCGCCTTTACGCCGGACTTCCGCGCATGGGGCGGCGGGACGTTTACCGCACAGAACCAGCGTCTGGTCTATTTCCCGATGCTGAAAAGCGGCGACTTCGACTGGATGGCGCCGCAACTGGATTTCTATATGCGCATCCTGAAAACCGCCGAAATCCGCAGCCAAGCCTATTGGGGACACGAGGGCGCCTGTTTCACCGAACAGATCGAAAACTTCGGACTGCCCAACCTGGCTGAATACAGTTACGAAGAGAGGCCTGACAAATTCGACAATGGCCTGGAATACAACGCCTGGCTCGAATACCTGTGGGATACCGCGCTGGAAATCGGCTATCTCGCCTTGGAAAAAGAGCGGTACGCCGGAGCCGATATTTCCGAATACCTGCCCCTGGCGGAGAGCGTCCTGCGCTTCTTCGACGAACATTATCAATACCTGGCAAAAATACGGGGACGCAGGACGTTCGACGAAAAGGGCAAACTGATCCTCTACCCTGGTTCCGCCTGCGAAACCTACAAAATGGCCTACAATTCCACATCGACCATCGCGGCTTTACAAACGGTGGCATCCCGTCTGCTGGAATTGCCCGAGCGCTATCTAACCCCGGAAAAGAGAGCCTATTACGAACAGTTTCTCCAGCGTTTGCCCGAAATCCGTACGCGCGAAATAGACGGACACACCACCATCGCGCCCGCCTGGCAATGGGAGCGCGTCAATAATGTCGAAACCCCGCAGCTGTATCCCGTATGGCCATGGGGCATCTACGGCATCGGCAAACCCGGATTGGATATTGCCATCAACACCTACCTGTACGACCCGCACGCCCTGCAATACCGCGATCATATCAGTTGGCACCAGGACGCCATCTTTGCGGCGCGCCTCGGCTTGGCGGAAGAGGCGAAAACCCAGATCATAAAGAAGTTGCAAGACTCCGGCAGACGCTTCCCCACGTTCTGGGGGCCGGGTCATGACTGGACGCCCGACCACAACTGGGGCGGCAGCGGCATGATCGCCCTGCAGGAGATGCTCCTGCAAAACAACGGCGACGAACTCCTCCTCCTCCCCGCCTGGCCAAAAGATTGGGACGTTCACTTCAAACTTTTCGCCCCCAACAACAAAGTCGTCGAATGTCGCTACATCAACAACGAAATAAAAACCCTGACCATCAACGGCCAACCGCAACCCCGGTAGCTTCAGAGAAATGACGTAGCTTCATAGCTGTTTTTCATTTTAAATATCATATCTTTGCCACAACCGCAAAAGTATATGAAAATAGAAAGTTTTGCGGAAGTAAGAAACCGCAAAACTCTATAAAATCATAAAGTTTTGCGGAAGTGCAAAATCGCAAAAGTCAGTAAAGAATAAACGTTTTATCCGTATGATAAAGAGAGAACAATATTTGTCGCGACTGCGTAACTTGCGTGATACCAATCTGATAAAAGTTATTACAGGTATCCGCAGGGCAGGAAAATCAACGCTCTTCAAGCAATTCCAGGGAGAGTTGCTGGCTTCGGGTGTCGATGAAAAAAATATAGTTTATCTCAATCTCGAAGAAATTGAGAATAGCAGTATTCTTGAAGCACACCTTTTGAACGACTATATCATGAGAATGGTGGATAAAAACACGAAAAATTACGTGTTTCTTGATGAAATCCAAATGGTTGCCGGATTTGAGAGATTGGTGGACAGCTTGTTCGTCAAGGACTATATTGATTTGTACATTACAGGCTCAAATGCCTATTTTTTGTCGTCTGAACTTGCTACGTTGTTGACAGGGAGGTATTTGGAAATCTATGTAGCGCCGTTTTCCTTTTCCGAATTTATCAGTTATTACCAAGGTTATTTCAGTAAAAACGAGGTGCTGGACGATTATTTGTTTTACGGCGGACTGCCCGAAGTTTCAAATCTTTTGCACAACGGACAAAAAGGCGAAACAGCCCATTATATCAATACCGTTTTTAAGACGATTATTGAAAAGGACATTATGAAACGAAAGAAAGTGCTGTCAAAAACTGATTTTGAGAATGTGACGCGATTTCTTTTCGATTCGGTCGGGAGCCTTGTATCGCCAAACAACATTGCCGGTTATATGACTTCGACAGGAAACAAGATTGATAATGAAACCGTTAAGCACTATCTTTCGCTTTTAGAAGATGCTTTTATTTTTCATAAAACACAGCGATACGACATCAAAGGGAAAAAACTTTTGCAAACGCTCAATAAATACTATGTCACTGACATTGGCTTTATTACCGCTATTCTTGGAAAAGAGGCAAAAGCGGCGAAAGGACACCTTTTGGAAAACATTGTCTTTTTGGAATTACAGCGCAGATATAAAGATATTTATGTCGGCAAAAATTCGGAAACAGAAGTGGATTTTGTAGTGAAAGATGTGGATAATCTGGTTTCGTATTTCCAAGTATCGCTCACTGTGCGCGACGAAAGTACGCTGGAACGCGAGTTGCGGCCTTTGCTTTCCATCAAAGACCACAACCCGAAATTCCTGCTTACGCTCGACCCCGATGAACCTGTCTATAGCGGTATACGTCAACTAAATATAATCAATTGGCTAAATGGAATCAACTAATATTTTAGCTATTATTTTTTCAATATCCGGGCTATGGCTTTTAATTGCTCTGCCTGAGGCGGATCTATTTCTCCTTTTTCACTCACATGGGTATCGAAGCACAGAACGCCCTCTTTTTCAAAAACCTTTTCAGCCCATGCCGTCAACTCCTCCG
>JAISRY010000241.1 GCA_031273385.1 Tannerellaceae bacterium
TCGATCGAGGCCGTCTTCAGGTTCTCGTTTCCCCCGATTTCGCTGAACAGGTCGAAGTCGAAATAGACCGACGGGGAGAGTTCGCGCAGTTCCGGACGGTTGAGCGAACGGCCGTAGGCGAGCCTCAGCTGGTGTTTGCCGGTGAACTTATAGGTGAGGTTGACGGAAGGGAGCAGGTCGAGCTGGTCGATCCGTTTGGCCGTTTCGAGCGTCAGGTCGGGTGCATCCGAACGGTCGCGGCTGAGTTTCGTATGATGGCTTTCGAGGCGTACGCCGGCGTAGGCGGTCAATTTCCCCAGTGGAAGCTCGACGGCGGCGTATCCTGCGGCATGTCCGACACGTGCCGAGTAAGCGTTTGTTTTGCGGGTGATTTCATCTATATAGACCTTATCGGCGCCGAGGTACCGGGCATCCAGCATCTCTTCGAAAGGGAGCTTGAGGTAAGTCTGGCGCTCTTCGTAGCTTAGCTTGTCGTAGCGGTAGATGAACTCGCGGGGCGTATAGTCGCGGCTACGGTATTCGCCGTAAAGGCCGGCCTTTAAGGTGGGCTTCAGCGTCGTGCGGTGGAAAGTGTGGGTGTAGTTCAGGGCGACGGAGAGGTTATGGTCGTGCAGGCGTTGGAAAAAGCGGTTGATATGATCGTTGCCGGTGACGGTGGAGGGAATATCGTCGGGACTGCCTATCCCGGCCTGGTTGGTGACGATGCGCCTGTCGGGTTCGCTCTTTCCGGCGTAGGAGTAGCCGGCATCCCAGGCGAACGAGCGGTGAGCGCCAAAGTCGTGCCGCCCCGAAAACTGTCCGCTATAGGCCACCCTCGACGAATAGAGCATCTCGGTCTGCTCGCGGTAGTACATGCTGCTCATGTCCTTGATGCCTGTGCGCTCTGTCAGGCGGTTGCGCCCCAGGATGTTGAGCAGGTTTTTAAATTCGATACGGTTGGAGGGATTGAGGATGAACGACCAGTTGTGGAGGACGCCCAGGCGGACATCGTTCGAGTATTGGCTGTCGAGGTAGTTGTCCAGGTAGACCGGCGCGTCGGTTGCCATGGAATAGATGCCGTAACGGGCATTTTGCATCTCCCCTACCCGTTTTGACGTATGGCTGTAAGTGAGGCTTGTCATATTGCCGATCATCCGCTCATCGTCTATCTCCTTGCGGCGTGCGATCATGAAAGAGAGCCGTTGGTCGGGCAGCGGCACCATGCTTTTGATGCGCCAGTCGTTGTTGAAGCCCTCTTTGGTCAGGCGGGTGATCTCGGCAGGGTCGGACACTGCGCCCAGGTGTTTGGGGAAAGAGGCCGGCAAGGGGCGTTTACTTCCGTCGAAACCGAGCAGGTCTGTCGGGCTACCCGGGTTGATACGGAACTTGTCGAACTGCGTCCCGACATTGAAGCCGGTCGTATAGCTGACCTCTATCCTGTTCTCATCGGGAACGCCTTTGGAGGTGACAAGGACGAATCCTCCGGAGAAATCGGCGGGTATTTCGGGCGAGGGGGATTTGTAGACTAACAGGTTGTCGATCTGGCTGCCGGGGATGAGGTCGAAAGGAAAGGCGCGGCTGTCGGTCTCGGTGCTGGGGACGGCCAGGCCGTTGATCCAGGCGTTGTTGTAGCGTTGCGAAAGCCCCCTGACGATGATAAAGCGGTCGTCAAGGACGGTGACGCCCGGCACACGCCGGATCACTTCGGAGGCGACCCTGTCGGGCGTCCGGCTGATCTGGGCTGCCGATATGCCGTTGGCCACCTGCGCAAGCGACTGAACGGTCATGGCCATGCCGTTCTCCGTATTGCTGCGGAGCCTGGCGCGGACAACCACCTCCTCTATCGCCAGCGCATCGCTCCTCATCGAAACGTCCACGTTGGCGATCTCTTCCTTGTCGCTTAATTCGCAGGCGATCTCAACCGGTTTGTATGAGATATAGCTGATGGCCAGGGTGTATGTTCCCTGTTGCAGCCCTTTTATTCTGTAACGCCCATCCTCATCGGTGACGGCTCCGGTCGATGAGCCTTTGACCAGAACGGTCGCCCCGATAATGGGTTCCAAGGTTTCGGCATCCCGCACAAGGCCAGTGATCTCTTTCGGTAGGGACTCCGCAAAAAGAGGCGGAACGGCAGGGTAGAAAAGGAGAAGCAATAGCAGCGGGAATTTTGTCTTTAGTTTATTCAGCATTGTCTAATTGTTGTTTTAGTTGACAATGCAAAATAAGGAACGGCGTGTTACCAAGCCGTTACGAAACGCCTACAAGAATGGCAATCTTATGCTACGATTTCTTTACGGCCTAATGGACGGCCGGCGGTTCGGCGAGCGTCCCTCCCTCGTTGTAGCGTTGGTTGTTCGGGAGTCCCTTTTCGCCGACGCCCTCTTTCATCAGGGCTTTCAGCTCGTCCAGGTGGCGGCGGTAGACGTCGCGGGGAGTGATACCGTATTTCTTGCAGATAGAGGCGGCCATCCCGACGACCTCGCCGAGCATACCCGTCGTCCGCATCACCCGCGTGGTTCCGAGGGCGACATGCGTCACGCTGATGTTGCGTCCGGCCATAAAGAGGTTCCCGACGTTCCGCGAATAGAGGCAACGGTACGGCACGGGGTAGGGATAGACGGTGATGTGTTTGGCGATCGACTTAAACTCGGCGCCGGGGAAATGCGCTGTGTTTTTAGGGTCGGGGTAATGGAGGTCGATGCTCCATGTCGTTGCCGCCGTCCCGTCTTCGTGGAGGATATGTTTGCGGATATCGTCCTCTTTGAGGATGTAATCGCCCAGCAAACGGCGCGATTCGCGCTTTCCGGAGAGGTAGGCCACCCATCCCAGTTTCCGGTTGCGGTACTGCGCGTTCTCTTTCAGCTCATTCTTGAGGAAAGACCAGTTGGAATAGACCACCATCAGGCCGTAGTCGCGGATCCGCTCAAAATCGGTGATCTGGTCGAGGTTCATCCCCGTCTCCCACGTCCATTCGCCCATCATGACCTTTTCACAACTATTCTCCGTAAAGTGCACGCCATAACTGAAATAGGGAAAGGCCGATGGCTCCCCGTTATCCACCGAATACCATTGAACCGAAGCGCCCATCGTCATCTTGTCGGCCTTTTCCGGGGCGGTCGCCTCGTTGAACTCGTCGCGCCCCTCACGCCCCATGGCATAGTCGGCGCCGGCGAGATAACCGATCGTCCCGTCTCCCGTACAGTCGGAGAAGAGCGGCGCATGGAAAGCCAGTTCTTTCCCGCTTTCAATCTGCCGGGCTACGACCGACTGTATCCGCTCGCCATCCATCGTCACGCCGGTCGCACGGTAACCCGCAAAAAGGGTGATGTTCTTTTCAGCAGCTACCGCCGCCGCCTTTTTCCCGTCTTCATAATAGTCCGCCGGCTGGGCATTCCCTCCGCGCGTGGGGGCAAACTCTTTCTGCAGGTTGCCCAACTCCTTATAAAGCCCCGCCTCTATCCGTCCCCCCAGATGCACACGTATCTCCGAACTGTTATTCCCGCCCAACACCGGACGGTCGTTGATCAACGCCACCCTGCATCCCAAGCGGGCTGCCGATATGGCCGCGCTGATGCCGGCAACGCCTCCGCCCACCACCACCAGATCGAATCTCCCGCCCTCTTCCGGCCTCTCCGGGTAGTGCAGCAGCCTCCGGCGGAACGCTTCCAACGGTTGCGCATCGGAGGGAGGCTGCACGCCCCGTTCAGTCGTAAAATAGATAGCGTCGCACCGCCCGTTAAATCCCGTCAGGTCGCGCAGGGAGAGCGTCGCCTCCTTTTTCTTTATTGATACGCTCCCGGCCTCCTGCCACATCCATTGCGTCCCCTTATCCCCAAGCACGACGGGCAACTCTTTCCCGTTCACCGAGAGCATAAACTTCCCCGCCCCCTCGCCCTCTTTCCAGGGCGAAGTCCAATTAAACGTGCGGACATACACATAATAGATCCCCGTCTCAGGAAAAACGACCTGCGTAGCTGCACTCTCTACCGGATTCCCCATCCCATGCGCCATCAAGTAAGAAGACCCCATCAAATCCATAAACTGCTGGTCAACAACCCATCCCCCTTTCCTCTCAAAACGCTCCGCCTCCACAAACAACTCCGCCGCCTGCGAGTGAAAGAAAAAAGAGAATAGGAACAATGTGCTGAATAAATGTGTTTTCATAACCGGTGTATGTTTGTTTTTGTTTTCCACAAAGATAGGAATAATAGTGGATAACGAATAGTGAATAGTGAATAGCGAATAGTGGAGGTGCGTATTATGTAAGGGATGACGGTATCATCTGTCGATAAGTTTGCCTCCGATGGAGGCAGAGGTGGGTGGTCATCCATTCGTATACAGTAGCCTTAGGCTACTGCATAGCTATGTTAGCTCTCTCCGAGAGCCATTGATACTTCTTCCGAACATGACTGGGTGCATACTTTCCCGAAAGAGTATGCATACTTTTTGGAAAGAGTATGCATACTTTTTGGAAAGAGGGTGCATCCTTTCTCGAAAGAGGGTGCATCCTTTTTTGAAAGAGGGTGCATACTCTGGATTGCCGACGCTGCATTTATAATGACGACGAATCATAATCGTGTGAAAATCAACGTTTAGTACCCGTCATTGCGAACGCAGTGAAGCAATCCAGGAGTGCGACACATAGACACACATCTGGATTGCTTCACTGCGTTTATAATGACGA
>JAISRY010000246.1 GCA_031273385.1 Tannerellaceae bacterium
GATATGAGAAAGCTTTGCAAATAATTAAAAATTTACGTTTGAAATATCCGGAAAAAAATGTTTACTTTGCAGACCAGATTCGTTTTCTGGAGAAATTGATTATTAACACTATAAAATAAAACGAAAATGTATGTATTTATTTCTATCTTAATCCTGATCGCCTCGATCTTTTTGATCCTGATCGTATTGGTTCAGAACTCGAAAGGTGGAGGTTTGGCTTCAGGATTTTCTTCTTCCAACCAGATTATGGGAGTGCGGAAAACAACAGACTTTCTTGAAAAGGCGACCTGGGGAGCCGCCGGCTTTGTTATCGTAATGAGTATGGTGATCACCGCTTTTATCCCCGAGACAAAGCATGTCAACCAATCCGAAATCAAACAGCAGGTGAATGATGCGGTGATGGTAGACCCCAATACGATCGCTCCCGATTTCGGTACGGCTCAGCAGCCGGTAGTTCCGGAAGAAACTCCCGGTGAATAAGCGTTTATTCCCCTGATATAAGGAGGCTGCCCTCAGAACGGCAGTCTCTTTTTTTTGTTTACAATTAAAAACGACATACTAAAATATGGATTTAATACATTTCGACGGCTTGCTGATAGGGATCGCAACGTTTCTTATCATCGGCTTGTTCCACCCGATCGTCGTCAAGGTTGAATATTACTGGGGGACGACATGCTGGTGGCTATTCCTGCTGTTGGGTATGGCGGGAATAGCCGTTTCTTTGTTTATTGAAAGCGTGCTTGTTTCGGCGATATGCGGGGTGTTCTCTTTCTCTTCGCTCTGGACGATCAAAGAGCTTTTCGAGCAAAAGGAGCGTGTCAGGAAAGGGTGGTTCCCGAAAAACCCCAAAAGGAAATAGAGTACCGCTTCCGGCGCTCTATTCGGGGTACTGACTGGTCAGGATCTGCAGTTTCATCTTTTCTTCGTCTTTCCGTAGCTTCACGCCCGAGGGCTCGAGGTAGTTGTAGAGCGCCGTCGTATAGGCGGTGCCGGAATTGCTGTCCGTAATGGTTTCACGCCTGACGGGGACGACCAGCAGGTTCAGGTCCTTGTCGGGCGCATACTCCATCTGGTATTTCAGCATATTGGCGATATTCCCGAACACGTACCGGCTTGCCAGGGTCGAGCTGTAGCTGTCGGAAAGGAAACTGGTGATATTATTTTCCGTCTGTCCGTTCTCAAAGAATGTTTTGACGGAGTCTTCCGGGATGATCAGCAAACGGTCGGGGGGCGTCAGGGCGTACTTCCAGTTCTCCTGGGGCATGGTGGTCAGGGTAAAGTAGGCATTGTTGATCGTCCTGCCTTTTATTTTTTCTATGATCTCTTTTGCGGGGAGAACGATCCTGGTGAAGACGCCGGCGGGAGTTTTCAGGTAGGTATAGTCGTCGTCCGGCGCGATGATGCGGTCGATATCGGCGTTTTTGATGCTGTTCATCTGGATCACCTCTTTGGTGACGTTGAACGATTCCATGCTTCGGATGACGGTATCCTGCCCCTCGCTTCCCGTCGACTTGTAGCGGTAGTAAAAGTCCAGGTAGGTACCGTTCACTTTCAGGATATTCCCGCTGCCGAACGTAGTCGTCACATAAAGGCCTGGGAAAAAGGCGTTGAACGCCTCCTGATCCTTGAATGATTCCTGGCGGTATACGCTTTCGTCGTAAAAGGCCTGCCCAAATTCGAGCGGCATCTTGACTCTCACATGCGGGGTAAAGGCATAGTTCCCGTAAGAATCCACCAAAGACCGGATGGAGTCGGAGACTGTCCTGTCGTAGGCCGTATAGGTCTGCGACCCGATAGAGGCCTGCATGTCGCAGTAGTTTAACGGATTCACGTTCGTATAATAATTCCTTTCCAGCGAGTTGACCACCTTGTAGAGTTGAAGCCGCATGGGGACTAAGGAGTCTCCCACCCAGGAGTTGTATTGTATCAGGAAATTCACCGAGTCGATTTTCCCGTCCAACGCTTCATGCTGAAACGTAAACCCGTCGGGCGGACAATAGAACTGACAGATATAATCCGATTTGAGGTTGCCGTATAGCGGATCATAAATCTCTCCCAACAAGCCGGAAGAGGTCTTCGCATAGATGGAATCAATCCATACGGTGGAGGCTTTTATCAAAAAGGTGTCCGTATAGACAAACGGTTTGTCGCTATCCGGCTGAATGGTTGTCCCTACCGGATTTAAATCATCATTGCAACTGCCAAGGGAGAACCCTCCTAAAGCAAGACCAAGTATAAAAAGCTTGATTTTCATATTCAACATTACTTATTAGAATCCAATACTATATCATAAAATTCATTGTACGCATCCATATAGACATCCTGCGATTGGTAGGGGAGGAACGGTTTTTGGCTTTGGGAAGCAATATACTCCAATACTTCCTGGTTGATGGTTTCGCTTCCCTGTATAACGCCGTCGCAGAAGTCAATAGCCAGCTTGGTGAGGGCGATGAAGCCGGCGCCGTCTTTAATGCCCTCCACATCCTTGTCCAGTGCGCCGTCCATCTTCAGTTTGTCGGCGAAATTCTTCTTGAGAGGCGTTTTAAAGTCGTCGGCGTATACCGAGTAGACGATCTTTGCATTCTTCAGGCAGGGGTCGTCGGCATACATTCGCCTGATATACAATGCCGTCAGCGCCGACATCCATCCATGGCAATGGATCAGGTCGGGCATCCAGCGGAGTTTCTTTATGGTTTCCAACACACCGCGCACGTAGAAGATGGAACGTTCGTCGTTATCTTCGTACTCGTTCCCCATATCATCCCTTACGGTCGACTTTCGTTGAAAGAAATCTTCGTTATCAATGAAATATACCTGCATCCTGGCGGATTGGATAGATGCAACCTTGATGATAAGCGGATGGTCGGTATCGTCTATAATCAGATTCATCCCGGAGAGTCGGATAACCTCATGCAATTGGTTGCGGCGTTCGTTGATATTCCCGAACTTCGGCATAAACGTTCTGATTTCGCGACCGCGCTCCTGAATACCCTGTGGCAAATTCCTGCTGATAATCGCAATTTCTGAATCCGGAAGATAAGGGGTGATCTCTTGGGTTATAAACAAGACTTTTCTAGCATCCATTCTTATTATTTTGTTTTTAAAGATGCTACAAAGATAATAAATTTCTTTCATTTACGGTAATTATTTACTTGCTTTGCAGCTTCATTTAGTATCTGATGAAAATAGTTAACAGTATAGAAAAGCTAAAAACCGGCCTTGCACAGGAAAAAAGGGAGGGGAGAAGCATAGGTTTTGTCCCCACGATGGGGGCATTGCACGATGGGCATTTAAGCCTTGTAAAACAATGTATTGAGGGGAATGACGTGTGCGTCGTCAGCATCTTTGTCAACCCGACGCAGTTCAACGACAAGAACGATTTGGCCACCTATCCGCGCACGCTGGAAAGCGACTGTGCGCTGTTGGAAAAAGCCGGTTGCGATTATGTCTTTACCCCCCCGGAAGCGGAAATGTATCCCGTACCCGACACCCGCCGGTTCGATTTCGGTACCCTGTCGGAGGTGATGGAGGGCGCCTACCGCCCGGGGCATTTCAACGGGGTGGCGCAGATAGTGAGCAAGCTGTTTGATGCCGTGGAGCCGGACAGGGCTTATTTCGGGGAAAAGGACTTTCAGCAAATCGCCGTCGTGCGCGCCATGACGAAGCAGTTGGAGCTCGCGGTGCAGATCGTCGCCTGCCCTATTTTGCGGGAAGAGGACGGCCTGGCCATGAGCAGCAGGAATGTGCGTTTAACGCCCGGCCAACGTCAAAAAGCGCCGCTCATTGCACGTACGTTAAAAGAAAGTACTAACTTTGTCCCCGGAAAGAGTGTGAAAGAGATCGTGGGACATGTCGTACATACCATCAACAATGAGCCGCAGATGCGCGTCGAATACTTCGAAATTGTGGATGGCAATACGCTCGAACCGATCGAGAACTGGGCGGACACCACCTATCCTGTCGGCTGTATTGTCGTCTATTGCGGTGACGTTCGTTTAATTGATAACATAAAGTACTGAACGGGTCAATTCGAATAACATTATGTTTATAGAGGTAGTGAAGTCAAAGATTCACCGGGTAACGGTAACGGACGCTAACTTGAATTACATCGGGAGCATCACGGTGGATGAAGATTTGCTGGATGCCGCCAACCTGATCCCGAACGAAAAGGTCTCCATCGTAGACAACAACAACGGGGAACGGTTTGAAACCTATATCATCAAAGGAGAACGCGGCTCGGGGACGGTCTGCCTCAACGGTGCGGCAGCCAGGAAAGTCCAGACGGGCGATGTGATCATTATCATCTCCTATGCGACGATGGATTTTGAAGAGGCGAAAACATTTAAACCGACCATCATATTCCCCGATACGGCAACGAACAAATTGGTATAAACCGGAAAATGTGGTAAACAGCAGATCTATCTGGCGTATAAGCTATCCTGTCTTTTTAAGCTTATTGGCGCAGAATATCATCAACGTAACGGATACGGCTTTCCTGGGCAGGGTGGGCGAAGTGGAACTGGGCGCCTCGGCTTTGGGCGGACTGTATTATATCTGCGCCTTTACGATCGCTTTCGGCTTCAGTACGGGTTCGCAGATTGTCATTGCCCGCAGGAACGGGGAGCGGGAGCACGGCAAGATCGGGCCGGTGATGATACAGGGCATCTTTTTCCTTTTCGCCCTGGCGGCCATGCTCTTCTCTTTTACCCGTCTTTTCTCGACGGATATCATGCGCTTCCTGATCTCTTCGGATACCGTGCTGGATGCGACGGTCGGCTTTCTGAACTGGCGCGTGCCGGGGTTTTTCTTCTCCTTTGTCAATGTCATGTTCAGGGCGTTCTTTGTCGGCATTACGCGGACGAAGGTGCTGACCCTAAACGCCTTTCTGATGGCTATCGTCAATATCATCCTGGATTACCTCCTGATCTTCGGCCATGCCGGGTTTCCGGAAATGGGCTTGAAAGGGGCGGCTATCGCTTCGGTCATTGCTGAGGCCGCTTCCGTTCTTTTCTTCCTTATCTATACGCGGATGACGGTCGATGTCAGGAAGTATGGACTAAACCGCTTCCGTTCGTTCGATTTCGGACTGCTGAAGCGGGTACTGAACATCTCCGTCTTTACCATGCTGCAATACTTTATCTCGATGAGTACCTTTATGTTCTTCTTCATCGCCGTAGAACGTATCGGGCAGCGGGAACTGGCCGTCGCCAATATCGTCCGTAGCATCTATATATTAATGTATATCCCCGTAAACGCCCTCTCTACGACAACCAGCTCCCTTGTCAGCAACACCATCGGGGCGGGCGAGATACACCGCGTGATCCCCCTCGTCAAGAAAATAACCCGCCTTTCGTTCATCATCATGGCGCTCTTTTCGGCCCTCATCTGCCTGATGCCGGAAACTATCCTGTCTGTCTATACGAATGACGCCACACTCATTGCCGACTCCGTCAAATCCATTTACGTCATTGCAGGCGCCATGATCATCTGCGCCACAAGCAGCATTTGCTTTAATGCCGTATCAGGTACGGGAAATACCCGCTCCGCCCTGTTGATCGAACTGCTGACATTGATTCTCTATTGCGTATACGTCTATTTAGCCGGTATGCAGTTTAAACTCCCTGTCCATATCTGCTTCGCCTCCGAAGTGATCTACTATACAAGCCTGCTGGCATTAAGCGCCCTCTACCTGCATAAAGGAAAGTGGCAGAACAGAAAAATCTAACGCCGCAGAGGAAGCAAAAATAGCTCCCGTCCGAAAAAAAATAGCTCCCGTCCCATTTCAAATAGGTCGGGAGCTATTTTTTTTCGGACGGGAGCTATTTTGCCCGAGGCGGTAGAAAGGGTAGAAACCAGGATGCACCCTTTTCCGACAGAGTATGCATACTTTTTCGACAGAGTATGCATACTTTTCCGACAGAGTATGCATACTTTTTTGAAAGAGTATGCATACTCTCGCCTCCTTGTTCTAATTGTACCCGAAAACCACTCCCCAGAGAAAGTTCTCGTTTTTTTCCCTTCACCCTTTCACCTTTCGTATAACACGCTGGCTAATACCCAAATGTGGTGAAGGGAGGGTGAAAGGAGGTGAAAGGAGGGTGAGCGATGGCGGAGGTGTCTCCACTCGCTGCGCTCGGTCGACATGACGTTTTGTCCGCGCGAGAGGGGGGGGCAGCGTCAGGCTCAACCACGGCGTCAGGCGGTATGTCTATGGTAGAGACGCAAAATTTGCGTCTCTACACGCACACCCTCTCTCCTTTCGCCATGCAATTGTCATGTCGACCGAGCGTAGCGAGTGGAGACACCTCCGCCACCGCTCACCCTCCTTTCACCTCCCTCCACCCTCCCTTCACCGCATTTGGGTATTAGCCAGCGTGTTACACGAAAGGTGAAAGGGTGAAGGGGGAAAAACGGGAACTTTATTTGGAGGGGTTTTTAGCCTGTTTGCCGCTACACAATTGTGTAAGTCCGGCTACACAACTGTGTTGGTCCGGCTACACAATTGTGTAGAGCTGACTACACAATTGTCTACGCCCGGCTACACTGTTGTCTATTTTCGGTGACATATCCGGGGTTATTCCCACTCGATCGTTGCCGGCGGTTTTGAACTGATATCATAGACGACGCGGTTTACGCCTTTTACTTTGTTGATGATCTCGTTCGAGACTTTTGCCAGGAAGTCGTAGGGGAGTTGCGCCCAGTCGGCGGTCATTGCATCGGTGGAGGTGACGGCGCGGAGTACGACTGTGTTTTCATACGTCCGCTCATCACCCATTACGCCTACCGAACGGATGGGCAGCAATATCGTCGCCGCCTGCCATACCTCGTCGTATATGCCCCATTCGCGCAGGAGGGAGATGTAAAGGTCGTCCGCTTCCTGGAGGATGCGCACCTTTTCGGGTGTGATATCGCTGATGATGCGGATCCCCAGCCCCGGTCCGGGGAACGGATGGCGTTTAATCAGGTGGGGCATCATCCCCAGCTCCGTACCGATGCGGCGCACCTCGTCCTTGAAGAGTAGCCGCAGGGGTTCGATCAGTTTCAACTGCATTTTATCGGGCAGCCCTCCCACATTGTGGTGGCTCTTGATCACTGTCCCCGTGATGGATAATGATTCGATGACGTCGGGATAGATCGTCCCCTGCCCAAGCCATTTGATCTCTTTCAGCTTTCGCGCCTCTTCGTCGAAGACGTCGATAAACCCTTTCCCTATGATCTTTCGTTTCTGCTCGGGATCGGTCACGCCGGCCAATTCGCGGTAGAATTTCCCCCTGGCATCTACGCCGATGACATTCAGGCCGAGGTGTTCGTAGTCCCTCAACACATGTTCAAACTCGTTCTTCCTAAGCAGGCCGTGGTCGACAAAGATACAGGTCAGGTTCTTGCCGATCGCCCTGTTCAGCAGGACGGCGGTTACGGAAGAGTCTACCCCTCCGGAAAGGGCAAGGATCACCTTATCATCTTTTAACTGTTCCTTTATCTCGGCAACGGCTGATTCGATAAAGGAGGCGGGTGTCCAGTCTTTGCAGCAGCCGCAGATGTCGAGGAAATTGTTGAGGATCTGCGTCCCGTCCGTCGTATGATAGACTTCGGGGTGGAACTGTACGCCCCATGTCTGTTCGCCCTCGATGCGGTAGGCGGCTGCCTTGACGCTGCCGGTGCTGGCTATGATGCGGAATGGTTGTGCAAGCGAAGTGATGGAGTCCCCATGCGACATCCATACCTGCGTCCCGGCGCTAAGCCCCTTCAGCAGCGGGTCGTCGTTGTTGATATACGAAAGGTGCGCCCTGCCGTATTCGCGGGAGTTGGCCGGTTCGACCTTTCCCCCCGACGTATGCGCCATGAATTGCGCCCCGTAGCAGATACCCAACACCGGATAATGCCCGCGGATATCGGCCAGCTCCGCCCGGAAAGCGTTGGTATCATATACGGAATAGGGGCTTCCGGAAAGGATAACCCCTTTTATGCCGGCTGCGCCGTGTGGAAACCTGTTGAAAGGAACGATCTCGCAATAGGTATTCAACTCCCTGATTCTCCGTCCGATCAGTTGAGTCGTTTGCGAGCCTAAATCAAGAATAATTATTTTCTCGTGCATGCTATGTAACGTGTTAAATTGAGCGTTACAAAAGTAACAATAATTATTGGAAGTGGAAACGACTCTCCCGCATATATGTTAATGCAAACTTAAATAGTGTAAATCTGTTTGAATACGTGTCGCGGAAAGCAATTTAACATTACATTTGTGCAGTCAATTCATTATAGGAAACCGTATGAGTTCAGAAAAGAGGGAGAACAGAGAGATTAACAAACTATCACTACTTATCGTAGCGACCATTGTATTGATTCTCATTATCGCAGGGGCGATGTATTACATTTATCATCAGAAAAGACAGATGGATGAGCTGGTACAGTCGTTTGACCTGGAACGTGAAACGATGGCGGACGAGGCGAACGAGATTTCCCTCCAGTACGAGGGGTTCAAGTTCAGTATAGGGAATGACTCGCTGCTGGCGCTGCTGAATACGGAACAGGCAAAGGTACAGCGGCTGATGGAAGAGCTGCGCACGGTGAAAGCCACGAACGCACGCCGCATCAATGAGCTGAAGAAAGAGTTGGAGACGCTGCGGAAGATCATGCGCGGCTACGTCATTCAGATAGACTCCTTGGACAGGGCGAACAAACAGCTGACACAGGAAAAGGAACAGTTCGCACGCCGCTACCAGCAGGCCAGCTCCAGCGCCGCCAAGCTGACCAAAGAGCTGGAAAAGCAGACCGAACGGGTCGTGCTGGCCAGCCGCCTGGATGCCGCCGGTATCACCGTAACCCCCCTTACCTCGCGCGGTAAAACGGCCAAGCTCATCAAGCAGATGGAGCAGTTCGCCGTCAGCTTCCGTATCGTCAGGAATATTACGGCGCCCGTAGGGGAAAAGACCATCTATGTACAAATCAGGAAGCCGGACGACGATATCCTGGTCAAAAGCCGAGGCAATACCTTTACGTTCGAAAACAGGGAGATCAACTATTCCATGAAAAAAGTGATCGAATATGACGGCGAGGAGTTTCCTGTCACCCTGTATTGGGATATCGAAGAATTTTTATCACCCGGGGTGTACCGCGTAGATATCTTTGCGGATGGAAACCTGATCGGGCGGAAGACGTTTGAACTGGAGAAATAAGAGGGATGAAACGGATAATCGTATGTATGATATGGTTGCTTTGCGTCATGGGCAATGCGTATGGGCAACAGACGCTTACACTGGAAGAGTGCCGCGGCCTGGCGATCCGGAACAACAGGGAGCTGCGCATATCTAAAGAAAAGGTGACGGAAGCCGGCTATGACAAAAAGGCCGCTTTCACCAAGTATTTCCCCAGCCTGTCGGCGACGGGCGCCTACCTCTGGAATCAGAAAGACATCCGCCTGTTCGACACCGGCAAACTGGGGCCTATCGGCGATCTGCTTCCCCCCGACGCGAAAAGCGCTTTCCTGCTCGATATACAGAATATATGGATCGGAGGCATCTCCCTCGTACAGCCGGTATTTATGGGCGGGAAGATCATCAACTACAACCTGATCGCCGGATACGCCAAAGAGCTGGCCGGCTCAATGAATGACCTCCAATTGCAACACCTTATCGTCCTGACCGACGAAGCCTACTGGCAAATCATCTCCTTAGTCAATAAAAAGAAACTGGCCGACGCCTACGTCTCCCTCCTCCGGAAGATGGACGGCGATGTGGCGGAAATGATCCGCGAGGGCGTCGCCACACAAGCCGACGGCCTTTCGGTGAAAGTCAGGCTGAACGAGGCGGAAGTGGCGCAAACCAAAGTGGAGAACGGCTTAGCCCTTTCCCGTATGGCGCTGGCGCAGCTCTGCGGATTGCCGTTGGACGATACGCCGGCGCTGGCGGACGAGAATATAGATGATTTCCCGTCAAGCCGCTCTGCCGCGGCAGCCGATATCAACGAAGCGTTCGCCAACCGCAACGAACTGAAAAGCCTCGACCTGGCGTTCAGGATATACCAAAAAAGGGAACGCCTCGTCCTGGCGGACATGCTGCCCAACGTCGCCTTCGTCGCCAACTATCTCGTGACCAACCCGAACAGCTTCAACGGCTTTCAACACTCTTTCGGAGGAATGTTGAACATGGGCGTTATGGTGAACGTCCCCCTCTCCGGCTGGTGGGAGGGGACATACCGGCGGAACTCGGCACGCGCCGCCACGCTGATCAGGAAGCTCGAATACGAAGCCGCGCGCGAGAAGATCGCATTGCAGGTGAACCAGTCTGTTTACAAGGCGAATGAGGCGCGCAAAAGAGTGGCCGCCTCGCTGCACAATATGGAAAATGCGAAAGAGAACCTGCGCCATGCCACGTTCGGCTTTGAAGAGGGCGTCATTCCGGCATTGAACCTGATGGAGGCGCAGACCGCCTGGGTAGCGGCACATTCGGAACTGATCGACGCACAGATCGAGGCCAAGCTGACGGACGTCTACCTGGGGCAGGCATTGGGGCGGCCGCCGGTCGCGACGGAAGAACAACATAAAAACAACAGATAAGATGGACGGGAAAAAGGAATATACTGTCAACAATATGCTTCTGGCATTTATTGCCGTATTGGTGGTTGTCGGGCTGGTCGCTTTAGCCGGCTTCTTCCTCCTTACGCCCCCGGATGATATCATCATGGGGCAGGCGGAGGCTACGCAGGTCAGGATATCGGGCAAAGTACCCGGGCGTATCGCGTCATACCGTTTTGGAGAGGGCGACAATGTGAAGAAAGGCGACACCCTCGTCTTCCTCAGTACGCCCGACGTATCGGCCAAGCTGCAACAGGCGGAAGCGCTCCGCACAGCGGCAGAGGCGCAAAGCCGGAAAGCCCGGAAAGGCGCCCGCTCAGGGGAGCTGACCGGAGCGTATGAACTGTGGCAAAAGGCATTGGCAGGCCGCGATATCGCCAAAAAGTCGTTCGACCGTATCCAGAACCTCTACGCCAACGGCGTCGTTTCCGCACAGAAAAGGGATGAGGCCGAAGCCAACTACAAAGCGATGGAGGCTACGGCAAACGCCGCCCGAGCACAATACGACATGGCAAAAGAGGGCGCCAGGGGAGAAGACCGCGAAGCCGCCGCCGCCCTGGTAGACCAGGCCTCAGGCGCCATCGCCGAAGTGGAGTCCTATATGCAGGAGGCCGTCCTGACCTCCCCCGTCGACGGCGAGGTATCCGAACGCTTCCCGCAGGTGGGCGAACTGGTGGGCAGCGGTGCGCCGGTCATGCATATCACCGACCTGGACGATATGTGGGTGGCTTTCAGCATACGGGAAGACCTGTTGGCCGGAGTGGAAAAAGGCGCCGTAGTCAACGCCTTTATCCCGGCGCTGGGCAACAAACAGGTAAAACTGACGGTCTATTATATGAAAGACATGGGAACCTATGCCGCATGGAAAGCTACGAAAATGACCGGCCAGTTCGATGTCAAGACCTTTGAAGTACGCGCCCGCCCGTCGGAAAGGATTCCCGGCCTGCGCTCCGGCATGTCTGTCGTCATGAAGAAAAAGGGAAACAGCATACTATGACGTCCGGGGGGCATATATCCGCTCTCCTTAGGGTTGCCGGACGGGAGATACGCCGCTTGATTTCCCATCCGATTTATCTCTTTTGTATGGTGGGGGCGCCGGCGTTGAGCCTGGTCTTTTTCCTGACGCTGATGGAAGAGGGGCTGCCGTCCGCCCTGCCGGTGGCGGTGGTGGATATGGACAATTCGGCGGCTTCGCGCAGCCTGGTACGCCGGCTGGATGCCTTTGCGCAAACCGACGTCGTCATGCAAACCCCGTCATTCACCGAGGCGCGTCTTGAAGTCCAAAAAGGAAACATTTACGGCATCTATTATATCCCTAAAGGGTTCTCGGTCAAAGCCGTTACCGGCCAACAGCCCGTCCTCTCGTTTTATACCAACCAGTCCTCAATCGTTCCCGGCTCCCTGCTGTTCCGCGACATGAAGATCACCTCCATATTGGCCGGCGCATCGGTCGGACTGCAGAAAGGCCTCGCCCAAGGCGAGACCGAAAGCCGCCTCATGGCGCAGATACAGCCGGTCGTCATCGATACGCACGCAACGGGAAACCCCTGGCTAAACTATTCCGTCTACCTCAACAATGCCATCCTCCCCGGTATATTGCAACTGATGATCCTCCTTGTCACCGTCTTCAGCGTCAGTACGGAGATCAAGTACGCCACCGCGCACGAGTGGCTACGGACGGGAAACAACTCCTTGACGGTTTGCCTCCTGGGTAAACTGCTTCCGCATACAGCCCTCTTTACGGCTGTCGCTTTTGCGTTCGCTCTGGTGTTGTACGGATACTGCTCTTTTCCGCTCAACAGCGGATGGGCGCCCATGCTGGCGGCGCTATTCCTGCTCGTCACCGCATCGCAGGCGATGGGTGTGTTTATGGTCGGCACGTTGCCTGTCCCACGGCTTGGATTGAGCTTGGCCGGACTGTTCGGGATGATTTCGTTCTCCATCATCGGCCTGTCCTATCCGGTGTCGAGTATGCATCCCTCTTTGCAGGCCTTGTCAAACCTTTTCCCCATCAGGCATTATTTCCTGATCTATGTCGACCAGGCGTTAAACGGGCGCGACCTGTTTTATTCGTGGATACCCTATACCTGCCTGGCAGGGTTTTTGCTATTGCCCCTCCTTACGGGCAGGTATCTCAAACGGGCGCTGGCCAGCCTCCACTATATCCCCTAAAGCGATGAAAAGGAAAGAGAGCCGTTTGGGACATATCGTCAAAGAGGGTATTCTGGATATATTCTATATCTGGAAAGAGGAGCTTCGGGAGGTATTCAAAGACCAGGGCGTCATGATCTTCTTCTTTCTCGTCCCGCTCGTTTACCCCGTGCTGTATGCCTTTATTTACGACAACGAGGTGGTGCGCGACGCCCGCTTGGTGGCCGTCGACCTGTGCGATTCGCACACCAGCCGCGAGTTTATCCGCAGGGTAGATGCGACGCCGGACGTGCAGGTCATCGCCGTCTGTTCCACGATGGAAGAGGCCCGGCAGATGATGGACAGGAAAGAGGCATACGGCATCCTGTACTTCCCCGCCGACTTCAGCCGGACGATCCACCTCGGCGGACAGGGACACGTCTCCCTCTACACCGACATGAGCAGTATGCTGTATTACAAAGCGTTCCTGCTTTCCGCTACGGAAGTGTCACTGGAAATGGGCAAGGAGCAGATCGGGGTCGATCCGGTGCCCGCCGAATACGTCGCGATGTATAACACCCAAAATGGGTTTGCCGGCTTCCTGGTACCCCCTATCCTGATGCTCATTATCCAGCAAACGCTGATACTGGGTATCTGCATGTTGGGCGGGACGTCGCGGGAAAAGAACCGTTTCCACAGCCTCCTGCCTGATACGGAGCATTATAAAGGTACTTTGCGCGTGATCTTCGGGAAATCGCTTGTCTACGTCCTGCTCTATACCCTCGTCTGCCTGTGGACGCTTGCTATCGTCCCCCGCCTGTTTTCCCTGCCGCAAACGGGAGATCCGTGGACTGTTTTCCTCTTCCTCCTGCCCTATCTTTTTGCCTGTATCTTCCTGGCCATCACCCTTTCGGGCTTCATGACCACCCGCGAATCCCCCATGATGATCTTTGTCTTCACCTCCATCCTGTTCCTCTTTATCTCCGGCATCTCCTGGCCAAAAGAGAGCATCCCCGTATTCTGGAAAACGCTCGGCTACTTCGTCCCCTCCACCCCCGGCATACAAGGCTTCGTACGCATCAACACCACCGGCGCCACCCTAAACGAAGTAGCCAACGAATACCACCTGCTATGGATACACGCCGGCTTCTACTTCATCACCGCCTGCCTCGTCTACCGCTACCAACTCATACGAAGCCGCAAACTGCTCCGCACATAACAGATAAATCACTATTTATCCGCCATATCCGCCATCTATCCGCCATTTATCCGCCATATCCGCCATTTACATTTCATAATAGGCACTTTTCTTATCACCGATTTTTCTTAACACACCTTTGGTAGTCAAATCTTCTAAATCCCTCGAAGAAGTTCTATCTGATATTTCGTTTATTTCTTGGTATTCGGCATTGGTAATCCGCCCTTTTTCCCTCACATACAACACCGCTTTTATTTGTCGGTCATTCAAGCCTAATTCTTTCAGAGAATCGTGATTATAAATATCTTTGCGGAACTCAACCCAGCAACCACCTGTATTATAGTATATTAGTGGAAGAGGCAAACCTGCTTCTGTGCAGTTTTCGTTGATTTTCTCAATGCCGCGCCCCCAAGCTTCCACATAGCCACTACGAAAAAAAGCGTTGGCAATATCTGGGTTGTAAGGAATCGACGAATGTTTCTTTTGCAGCATTTCAACAGTCCAATTTTCAGGCAGTTGCCCCATATTCCAAAACATCACCTTATCGCTGTACACACTGATTTGAATAGGCGTACAACCCGCATAATCTTTATGAGCGACGGCGTTCAAAAGGGCTTCGCGCAAGGCTTTTTCGGGATACTCGTATGTCTCTATACGCGAAAGCCCTCGATAACTGATTAATGCTTTGGTGTATTTTGTCAAAAGCAGTTCCATTGTGCGTTCAACCTGTTCAAAGAGGTTGCCGTGAATATCGTCCTGAAACAGCAAATCGCTATCGGTACGGAAAAAGCCAATTTTGATAAACGCACCGGTAACGAACTTTTCGGGATCAGGGTGGAAAAGCAACAATGTGGCTCGCTTCAAGTGTCCGTTATCAATCAATTTCAAGTTGGTCAATAACTGTTCGGGCGTGTCTTTGCGACAATCTTCGCTTAACCGTTTGCTCTCAATGCCTTTTTCCTTGAAAAAATCAAAAGTATCCTGCTTTAAGTCAGCAACCGAAACATTGGGAATCGTTACACTATCCCATTTCTTGCCGTACTTTTGCAGCAAAAATTTATCCAACGCCGCACCTTTCAGTTCCTGTTTGGTGCTTCCACTACGATAGTGGTATTCGCCTTTGTAGTTCACAGGGTTGGGCTGAGGCTCTACGACGATTTCGATAAAATCGCCCTCTGTAGTTTCGTGCAGGTTTACATCGGCTACAATACCTAAAATTGTAGTTATTTTGTTGGGTAAATCTTCCAACAGTTTTTTTGCGTTTTTAATGCCAACTATATTGCCGTTGTCATCTTTACCAATAAAGATAGTACCGCCCTGCGCGTTAGCAAAGCCGCATATCCATTTCAAATATTCATCTTTCCAAATGGATTTATGTTCTGTGTTTTGTTGTTCGGGCATATACCCATATTATTAATATAATTATAGAAACAAAGGTAAGGCAAATAATCTGGAATAACAAAAGGCTGCCTGCGTAATGCGGGCAGCCTTTTATATATAGGGATTCCTGTAATTGGAGGTTCGCCTATTTGCGGTTTAGCTTTTTCCGCCTATTTTATGCCACCGGGTGGATTGCTTCGGTGGGACATACGTCCGCACACGTTCCACAATCCGTACACATATCAGGGTCGATCGCGTAAATATCGCCCTCTGAAATGGCGCCAACCGGACATTCGTCTATACATGTACCGCAAGCGATACAATCTTCGCTAATTATGTAAGCCATATTTCTAAAGTTTAAAATAATAATGTAACTAATAGTGATACAAAAGTAGGGCTTTCTTTGTACATAAAAAAACATATCGCCTGATAATTTATTCAAATGCCCGCTTTTTGCAATATCTTTCATCCTTTTCCGTTATTACTCAAAATGAATTGCGTGTTGAAACGTCTGTCAGTGATCCTTTATCTGTGCTGCTTTGCCGCATCAGGCTTGACGGCGCAGAAAGAGGTCATCAAAAACCAACCCTATGCGGATATGAAATTATTTCATTTAGGGTTTCATGTGGGATTGCATACACAGGATTTAATCCTCACAAACACCGGGGCGACGGCAAACGGCCAGACTTGGTTTGCTGAAATACCCAGCTACTCCCCGGGATTCAGCGTAGGGATTATCGGTGATATGTTGCTGAGTCCCTATTTCAACCTGCGCGTTGTCCCGACCGTTCACTTCGGGGATAAGAAATTTGTCTTTCGCCAGCAGGAGACGGGCGAACAGTACACGACGCCGGTGCGGTCTAATTATTTGACATTCCCTTTGGAGTTGAAATACAGCTCGTTCCGCCTGAACAATTACCGCCCCTACCTGACCGGAGGCGTTTACGGGGCGATTGACCTGGGGCGGAAAAAGGGGGAAGCCATCTTGCTGAAAGGGATAGATTACGGCGTTTCCATCGGGTTCGGATGTGACTTCTACCTGCCTTTCTTCAAGCTCTGCCCCGAAATCAAGTTCTGCTTCGGGCTGAGGGACTTACTGGAAAAAGACCGGAGCGACCTGACAGACCCCGAACTGGGCGTATACACCCAATCCCTCTCAAAAGCTATGTCGCGGATGATTGTCTTTACGTTCAATTTCGAATGAACCATTCGATGTAGATATAGGCCGCCGGGATAGCCAACAGGATACTGTCGAAACGGTCAAGCATCCCTCCGTGGCCGGGCAGGATATCTCCCGAATCCTTGACGCCGGCACTCCGTTTCAACAACGATTCGATCAAGTCCCCCCACGTGGCGAACAGCACGATACACCCCGATAACGCCAGCCAGTCGTACCGGCTTACCTCCGGACAGAGCCAGGCAAAAAGCTGTGAAGAGAGCAGCGTAGCCAGCATCCCCCCCCCGAATCCCTCCCACGACTTTTTAGGGGAGATACGCTCGAACAGCCTCCTTTTCCCAAACGTCGATCCCACCAGGTAGGCGCCCGTATCGTTCACCCACACAAAGACAAACACCGCCAACGTGAACAGCGGCGTAAAATCACCCCCTCCCTCCTTGCCGGCGGGAACGAATGCGATGAAGTTCAACAGCGAAAACGAGCCGGCGCAATAGGCCTGCGCAAAGAGGGCGGACGCCCAGTCGTTGACCGGACGGGGCGAACGGCTATACAGCTCCGCAATAAGCGTATACATCAGAAACAGCAGGTAGGGGAGAAAAACGCCCCCGCCCATCCATCCGTTGGCATAAACAAAGGTGGCGGCGAAAAGGTAAACGCCTCCCAACGAGGCGGCCAGGCGTTTGAACAGGCCTGTCGCGCCCGGATTCGCCAACGCCTGAAATTCCCATAAGAGGCCGCCGGTGACCAGGCCAAACACACAAAGGAACAGCCAGGGGTGGAGCCATATCCCTCCTACTACGACGGCAACGAAGATGACGCCGGTCAGCGTACGGGTGATCAGATTCTTCATGCCTTATTTTCCGGTGCGGCCTCTTCCGGCGTGTCTGTCCATAGATCCTTTATCTGCGGGACGTCGGCCGGTTTCTTTTTCTCTTCCGGCGTGGCAACCGCCTTATCCTGTTGCTCCAGAATCTCTTCCGAGCGCGAGACCCATGCCCGCTTGCCAAAGATATGTTCCACGTCTTCGTTGTAAATCACTTCGCGCTCCAACAGCACCTGCGCCAATTGGTTGTGCCCCTCCGTATGGTCGGCCAGGATCTTTTTTGCACGGACATACTGCTCGTGGATGAACTGCCGCACTTCGGCGTCGATCAGCTTGGCCGTCTCTTCGCTATACGGCTTCGTAAAGCCCCAGTCCTGCCCCGTCGAATCGTAGTAATTCACGTTCGGCAGCTTGTCGCTCATCCCGAAATAGACGATCATGGCGTAGGCCTGCTTGGTTACCCGCTCCAGGTCATTGGAGGCGCCGGTGGAGATGGAGCCTAAAAACAGCTCTTCCGCCGCACGCCCCCCCAACAGGGCGCACATCTCATCCAATAACTGTTCGCGCGTAGTGATCTGACGCTCTTCGGGCAGATACCACGCCGCACCCAACGCTTTTCCCCTGGGGACGATCGTCACTTTCACCAGCGGGTTGGCATGTTCCAGAAACCAGCTTAGCGTCGCATGTCCCGCTTCATGATAGGCAATGCTTTTGCGCTCTTCGATCGTAGTGATTTTCGAGCGTTTCTCCAAACCGCCGACGATACGGTCGACCGCGTTCATAAAATCCTCTTTCTGTACAAATTTCTTATTGTTACGGGCAGCAATCAATGCCGCCTCGTTACAGACATTGGCGATATCGGCTCCCGAAAATCCGGGCGTCTGGCGGGCAAGGAATTCAGTGTCTACGCTGTTGTCGATCTTTATCGGGCGGAGGTGAACGCCGAAAATCTCTTTCCGCTCATTCAGGTCGGGCAATTCGACATGGATCTGGCGGTCGAAACGTCCCGCTCGAAGCAAGGCCTTGTCCAGCACGTCGGCACGGTTGGTCGCCGCCAGGATAATGACGCCGCTATTCGAGCCGAATCCGTCCATTTCCGTCAGCAACTGGTTCAACGTATTCTCGCGCTCGTCGTTGCTGTTCATATTGATATTCTTCCCGCGGGCGCGGCCGACGGCGTCAATTTCGTCGATAAAGACGATACACGGCGCCTTTTCTTTCGCCTGGCGGAACAAGTCGCGGACACGCGAGGCACCCACGCCGACAAACATCTCCACAAAGTCGGAGCCCGAAAGGGAGAAGAAAGGCACATCCGCTTCGCCGGCGACGGCTTTCGCCAACAGGGTTTTCCCCGTCCCCGGAGGGCCTACAAGCAGGGCTCCCTTAGGGATTTTACCGCCTAATTCCGTATATTTTGCAGGGTCTTTCAGGAAAGAGACGATCTCCTCCACCTCCTGCTTCGCTTCGGCAAGGCCGGCTACATCTTTAAACGTAACTTTCTTGTCGTTGTTTTTATCGAACAGTTGCGCTTTGGACTTCCCCACGCTGAAGACATTCCCCGCGCCGCCACCCGCGCCGCCGGACATCCTGCGCATCAGGAAAACCATCAGGAAAATAATCAGGAGGAAAGGGACAAGGGAGAGGAAAAAGTTCCAAAACGTATCTTCCCCCTCTTCAAAGCTGACCTGCGTATCAATCTGATGCTCGGAAACCGCTTTATCGTAGAAGTCGGAAAACTTGTCGGGCGAGGGGATTTTGACGACCACTTTCGGCGAATCGCCCAGCCTGGCGCTATCCTTGTCGAAGATCAGCCCTTTCTTGTCGTTCTTGACCGTCGCTTCCAGTAGATTCTTTTTGTTGTAAACCGTCACCTTGTCGAACGCATTCTCCTGAGCCATCTTTTGAAATTCAGTCCATACCAATTCTTTTGTGACCGAAGAATCGCTTCCGAGGTACAAGGCGATCAGAATCAGAATGATGACGCCATACACCCAATAGATGTTGATGCGGAACATTCTATTCGATTTATCGTTTTTAGGAGATCTGTTAGTAGGCATATTTGTTTGATTTTTAGTCCATATCCGGAATCAGGTTCAGTTTCGAATCGGCCCAAAGATTTTCCAGGTTGTAAAACCGGCGTTGCTCCGGCTGAAATATATGTACGAGAACCGTTCCGTAATCCATCCCGATCCATTGCGCATGCTGGTAGCCATCGACGGAAAGCGGTTTCTCTTTCGCCTCTTTCCGGGCAAAATCCCACGTAGAATCGGACAAGGCAGATACCTGTGTCGACGTATTTCCCTCGCAAATCACCATATATTGGCAAATAGCGCCGGAATGTTTGGTTAAGTCCACTGTAACAATACGTTTCCCCTTCTTTTCCTGAAGCCCTCTAATAATGATTTCGACTAATTTTTTTGTTTGATCCATCTAAATTATTGTAATACTATTTTGAGGGAACAAATATACTCCTAAATTTTGGCATACAGAACATTCTACCCCAAAAATGAATCAGAATTTTCAGAATTTCAGAATTTTCAGAATGAACA
>JAISRY010000007.1 GCA_031273385.1 Tannerellaceae bacterium
CGAGAATTTACAATCGGCTAAAAATCAATCAATTCTCGTCATTTCCCCTTTTTGATAAACGCAGTTTATTGGGTACTCGCAATGACGAATACTATTTGATTTTCAGGAGATTGTGATTCATCGTCATTATAAGTACCCTCTTAAGGGGCTTAAGATTCTTAAGATTTTTAAGGGGCTTAAGGGACTTAAGCCTCTTGCAAAGAAAAAAATACACAGTTGTGTAGCCGGCGCTATACAATTGTGTAGCGCCGGCTACACAACTGTCTAGCCCGGACTACACAACTGTCTGGCTCCGGCTACACTATTGTGTAAAATTGAGAATCCCTCCCGTCCTATTTTAAATAGCTCCCGTCCTATTTTAAATAGCTCCCGTCCCATTTTAAATAGCTCCCGACCTATTTAAAATAGCTCCCGACCGGCTGAAAGAGGCGGTTAAGGATTCATTTTTCGCCCTCTCGATCGGAGGTGTCTCCACTCGCTGCGCTCGGTCGACATGACGTTTTTTTTGTTCGTAATTCGTAATTGAGAGAAAAAAACAGGAGAGGTATGCTATCACAGCATCCTCTCCTCGCAAACACAAAACAATCAACAAAAAACTGTTGATGAATAAAACTCTATCTGATGAATAAAAGTTCGCGGTATTTGGGTAAACTCCAGATTTCGTCGTCGACGACCAGTTCGAGCTTGTCGATATGGTAACGGATTTTATCCAGCATCGGGAAGATCGTATCGTGGTAGGCGATCGCCTTTTCACGCTCACACTCGATCTTGTTGGCCACTTTGCGGGCTTCGACCAATTCGTCTACCTTTTCTTTGATATACGAAATATGGTTGGCAATGTCTTCGATGATCTCCAGGTTCTTCGCCGAAAGCGTCGCCGCTTTGTCGGCGGGGAAAAGATCGCGCATTTTATAGACGTTGTCGATCAGCGACGACTGGTAGCGGGTCGCCATGGGGATGATATGGTTCATGGCCAGGTCGCCGAGTACGCGGGCTTCGATCTGTACCTTTTTGGTATACATTTCCCATTTCACCTCGTTGCGGGCTTCCAGCTCCTTGTGTGTCATGACGCCGGTCGATTCGAACATCTTGACGGACTCTTCCCTCAGGTAGGCGTCGATGATCAGGGGGACGCTGGTTTCGCAGTCCAGGCCGCGCTTTTCGGCCTCCGCTTTCCACTCTTCGGAATAGCCGTTACCGTCGAAATGGATGGCTTTGCTTTCCTTTATGTCTTTGCGGAGGACTTCAATAATGGCGGCGAACGGCGCTTTTCCGGCAGCGATCTTTTCGTCCACTTCGGCCTTGAAGAGCTTCAGCTGTTCGGCTACGGCGGCGTTCAGCACCAGCATGGCGGCGGCACAGTTCGCTTCCGAACCTACGGCGCGGAACTCGAAGCGGTTTCCGGTGAAGGCGAAAGGCGACGTGCGGTTACGGTCAGTATTGTCGAGCAGTATTTCGGGGATACGGGCGACATCCAGCTTCAGGCCTTGTTTCCCGGCGACGACGACCTCGTTGGCATCCGTATTTTCCAACCGTTCCAATACGGCGGAGACCTGTGTGCCCAGGAAGCTGGAGATGATGGCCGGCGGCGCTTCGTTCGCTCCCAGGCGGTGGGCGTTGCTGGCCGAGGCGATGCTCGCCTTGAGCAGGGCGTTGTGTTTATAGACGGCCTTTAAGACGTTGACGACAAAGGTGATAAAGCGCAGGTTCTCTTCCGGCGTTTTACCCGGGGCCATGAGCAGGATGCCGGTATTGGTGCCGAGCGACCAGTTGTTGTGTTTCCCCGAGCCGTTGACCCCTTTAAACGGCTTTTCGTGCAACAGGACACGGAAACCATGTTTGCGGGACAGTTTACGCATCAAGGCCATGACCATCAGGTTGTGGTCGTTGGAGAGGTTACATTCCTCGAAGACCGGAGCCAGCTCGAACTGGTTGGGCGCCACTTCGTTGTGACGTGTCTTCAGGGGGATACCCAGTTTGAGCGCTTCGATTTCCAGCTCTTTCATGTATTCCAGTACGCGGGTGGGGATGGCGCCGAAATAGTGGTCTTCCAGCTGTTGGTTCTTGCTGCTTTCGTGTCCCATCAGGGTGCGTCCGGTCAGCAAAAGGTCGGGACGTGCGGAATACAATCCGGCGTCGACGAGGAAATACTCCTGTTCCCAGCCCAGGTAGGCGACTACCTTTTTGACGTCGGGATTGAAGTAATGGCAGACATCCACCGCCGCCTTGTTCACCGCTTCGAGCGCTTTCAGGAGGGGCGCTTTGTAGTCGAGCGATTCGCCGGTGTAGGAGATGAAGATCGTCGGTATACACAGCGTGTCTGCGATAATAAACGCAGGGGAGGAGGGATCCCAGGCGGTGTATCCGCGGGCTTCAAAGGTGTTGCGGATACCTCCGCTGGGGAAGCTGGAGGCGTCGGGCTCCTGTTGGATAAGCAGTTTGCCGGAGAATTTCTCGATCATACCGCCTTTCCCGTCGGGGTCGGCGAATGCGTCGTGTTTCTCGGCCGTCCCCTCGGTCAGCGGATGAAACCAGTGGGTATAATGGGTCGCTCCCATTTCGATCGCCCACTTTTTCATGCCGGTAGCCACTGCGTCGGCTGTTTCATGGTCTAAAAGGACGCCGTCTTCGATCGACTCGGAGAGTTTGGCAAAGGCCTCTCCGGGAAGATACTTAAACATTTTTTCGCGGTTGAATACCTTGGATGCGAAAAACTCGGACGGTAGTTCGCTTGGAGTCGGCACATCTATGGCTTTCTTGTTGAAAGCGGCTTCGACTACTCTAAATCTTAGTTTGCTCATTGTTGTTGTTTGTTTTATTTATTATAGTAATACAATATTCTGTTTTTCACAGATCTCCCGTTGGTCTTCCGGCCAGATGGAGGCTTGCACCTCGCCGATATGCGCCTTTTTGAGGAGGAACATACAGAGGCGGCTTTGCCCGATGCCTCCGCCGATGGAGAGGGGGAGACGGCCGTCTAACAGGGCTTTGTGGAACGTCAGCTCCTTACGTTCGGGGCAACCGCAGATATCCAGCTGCCGGATCAGCGTTTCGCCGTCTACGCGAATCCCCATGGACGATAGCTCGAACGGGCACTTCAGCACGTCGTTCCAAAGAATAATGTCGCCGTTGAGGCCATAAAAGCCGTCGCTATTCAGCGTACTCCAGTCGTCGTAATCGGGAGCGCGGCCATCATGCTTTTCGCCGTTGCTCAACGGGTAGCCGATGCCGATAATAAACACCGCGCCGAACTTCTCGGCCACTTTCGCTTCCCGTTCGCGGGGCGGAAGGCCGGGGTACATCAACAGCAACTCCTCCGAGTGGATGAACGTGATATCGCCCGGCAAGGTGGGGGTGATATGCGGATAACGTTCGTAGACGATCTGCTCGATGTCGCGCAGCAGGACATAGAGTTTGCGTACCGTCTTTTTCAGGTAATCCAACGTATGGTCGTTCTTTCCGATCGTCTTCTCCCAGTCCCACTGGTCTACGTAAAGCGAATGCAGGTTGTCGAGATCTTCGTCGCTACGGATCGCATTCATGTCCGTGTAGAGGCCGAAGCCGGTGGGGATACGGTACGCTTCGAGTTTCATCCTTTTCCATTTGGCCAGGGAATGAACCACTTCGGCTTTGCGGCCGCCCATGCATTTGATGGGGAAAGCGACGGGGTGTTCCACGCCGTTCAGGTTATCGTTGATCCCCGTACCTGCGAGGACAAACAGCGGCGCTGTTACCCTACGCAGGTTGAGATCTTTGGATAGCTTTTCCTGAAAACTCCTTTTCAGTAACTGGATTGCCTGTTCCGTCGTTTCAGGCATCAATGTCGGCCTATAGTCCTTAGGAATAATAAGTGCCATAAATATAAGTTTTTATGTTGATAAAATGTGTTTGCGTTTGTTTTAATTATTGTAGGCCGTCTCACCATGCTCGTAGATGTCCAGCCCCTCTTCTTCTACACGGGAGGATACCCTCAGGCCGACGAGCAGATCCAGTCCTTTAAAGATGACGAATCCCATAAAGGCAGCCCAACAGCCGATCACCACCGCCCCGAACAACTGGGCGAGGAAGAACCCCGGGCCTGCGCCGTAGAACCACCCTTCGGTGGTCGCCAGGAGGCCGGTAAGCGCCGTCCCGATGAAGCCGCAGACGCCATGTACGGTCGATGCGCCGACAGGGTCGTCGATCTTCAGTACGCGGTCGATAAAGTCGACGGAAAAGACCATGGCTACTCCGCAAACCGTACCGATGACCGCCGCGCCGGCAGGCGAGACGAGGTCGCACCCGGCGGTGATGCCTACCAGTCCGGCCAATACGCCGTTGAGGGTGAGCGACAGCGACGGTTTCCTGTATTTGATCCATGCCGTGATGAGGGAGAAGAATCCTCCTGCGCAGGCCGCCAGGTTGGTGGTCAGGAAGACGTGGGAGATCGCCGTGCGGTTCTCTTCGCCCGAAGCGGCCAGCTGTGAGCCGGGGTTGAACCCGAACCACCCGAACCAGAGGATAAAGACCCCCAGGCAGGCCAACGAAAGGTTATGCCCCGGTATAGCGCGTGATTTGCCGTCTTTCCCATATTTGCCCAGACGCGGCCCGAGAACGGCGGCGCCGACCAAAGCGACCCATCCCCCTACGGAGTGGACGATCGTCGAACCGGCAAAATCGTGGAAAGTCGTCCCGAACGTATTCGTCATAAAACTCCCTTCTTCGCCGTTCATCAGCCATCCGCCGCCCCATGTCCAATGACCCGATACCGGATAGATCAGCGTACTGATCAATACCGTATAGGTGAGGTACATCGAGAACTTGGTACGTTCGGCCATCGCCCCCGAGACGATGGTTGCCGCCGTAGCGCAGAACACCGTCTGGAACACCAGGAAGCCCTCGACCGGCAGGTCGGACTCCATAAAGCTGAGGTCGAACAGCTGAGGCGTTCCGATAAACCCGCCCGCGCCGAACATAATGCCAAACCCGACGGCCCAGAAAAGAAGCGAACCCAGCGAGAAGTCAAGCAGGTTCTTCATCAGTATATTCGCCGTATTCTTCGTACGGGTAAATCCTGCTTCAACCATGGCAAACCCCGGTTGCATAAAGAAAACCAGCATAGCTGCCAGAAGCATCCACACGGTGTCGAGCGATAAAGCCAAGTCTGTGATAGTGTATATTGTTTCCATAGGATTAAATTTGTTTGTTAGTTCTCATTTTCCGCGTTGTAAAGCGCTATATCCCCCCGTTCCCCGGTACGGATACGGACGGCATCCAGGATGGGGACGACGAAGATACGCCCATCGCCGATCTCGCCGGTTTCGGCGGCTTTGAGGATTGCGTTAATGGTCTTTTCCACATTCTTATCGCGAACAACGATAGAGACCAGAATACGTTCGATACTGCTTGTATCGTATACCACGCCGCGATAGATACGTCCCTGACGGGATTTGCCTACGCCTCTGACGTCATAATAGGAGAACCATTCGATGTCGACTTCGAGGAGCGCTTCTTTTACGTCTTCGAATTTGGTTCTGCGGATAATTGCTTCAATCTTTTTCATATCTCATTTTTATAATTCGTTTTTGTTTGTATAAAAAGGTGTATGGATCGGCCGCCTCAGTTAGGGATGGTTGCGGTATAACATTCTATAAAATCAATAAACACCGACAGCTTTTCCATACCACCTCTTTATGTGTTAGATAACCATTTTAAACCGCTCTCTTTGCCTTATAAACTGATCCCAAAAACTAAAAATACGGTATCTTGATTGGGGGCTAAAATCCCCTGTACAAATACGGGTAAAGTAAAAGAGTCCGTTATTTTCAGGCCTTTGGTGGCTTTCAGGGAGACGGTGGACAGGGCAAACCCTGTCGTTCCCGCACGGTGGTACAGTCCTGTCCAGGGAGAGACGCCGATACCGGCCGTCAGGTCTACCCCTTTCACCGCGAAATCGTAAGCGGCTTCCACGTAGGTCGAATAGCGCTGCTTTCCCTCTTCGTCTTTATCGCCATCCATCCCGAACATCGTATTCCAGGTCAGTGTGAGGGGGAACGACTCCCCGAAGTTATAGCCGACAGTCCCTTCGAAATAGTGGTTTGCGCTATAATTCCCATACCGCGTCGATTCGCCGTCCGTCGTCCACCAGTAGTCGGTGACTGCAATATTGAAACCGCCGGCTTCATATCCCAACGTGAGGTCTACCTCCTTACCGTCCGAGGTGAAATCCGTAGATCCCCATGCGGTGAGCGAAAGACCTTTCCACGAAGCCGTAAGGCCGGGTTGTATGGAAGCCGAAGCGGTGTGTACGCCGCGCCATACATATCGGCTGACCAGATCGGCCGACGCCGAAATTTCGAACGTCGATTCCTCCTGTGCAAAGATGGGGGAACATGTCAGCAAGGCTGCCGCAAACAGATTCACCCGCAAAAAAGTCATTGTTTTCATCATGCTTTCTTAATTAGTTAAACATCTCATTTATTTAGATCAGCCACCTCTTCAGCCTGGCCACAGCTTCCAACGTGTCATCCCTGTCTCCGAACGCGGTGAGCCGGAGATACCCCTCGCCGCTAGGCCCGAACCCCACGCCGGGCGTCCCGACGATATGGGTTTCATATAATAACTTTTCAAAGAATTTCCACGAACTCATCCCATCCGGCGTCTTCAGCCAGATATAGGGGGCGTTTTCGCCGCCGTAGGCCTCGATGCCGCAGGCCGCCAGCCCCTCCCTGATCAGTTGGACGTTCGTCATATAATAGTCGGTCAACGCTTTGACCTGCTCTTTTCCCTCGGGTGAATAGATGGCTTCCGCCCCGCGTTGGGTGATGTAGCTTGCGCCGTTGAATTTGGTGGATTGCCGCCGGCTCCATAACCGGTTCAACGGGACGCGCTCGCCCTCCAGCGTGAATCCGTTCAGCTCTTTCGGCACGACGGTGTACCCGCAACGGACGCCCGTAAAGCCGGCTGTCTTCGAGAAGCTGCGGAACTCGATCGCCACCTTTTTCGCTCCCTTCACCTCGTAGATCGAGTGCGGGATATCCGGATCCTGAATATAGGCTTCGTAAGCTGCGTCGTACATAATAATCACATCGTTTGCCAAAGCATAATTTACCCATTTTTTCAACTCGTTTTTCGTTAGCGTAGTCCCTGTCGGGTTGTTCGGATAACAGAGGTAGAGGATATCCACCCTCCGGCTCGGCAGGTCGGGGATAAAATTGTTTTCCGCCGTGCAGGGGATATAGACCACATTGCTCCATTTCCCGCTGTCCAGTATACCTGTCCGTCCAACCATGGCGTTCGAGTCGATATAGACCGGATAGACCGGGTCGGTCACGCCTATACTGTTGTCATGCCGCAGTATATCCCCGATATTGCCGGTATCGCTCTTAGCCCCATCACTGACAAAGACCTCGCTTGGTTCGATGACTATACCGCGGGCGGCATAATCATGCTTTATAATAGCGTCGATTAAGAAAGGATATCCCTGATCAGGCCCGTAACCATGGAAAGTCTCTTTCTTCCCCAAATCGTCCACCGCTTTGTACATCGCCGTGCGAACGGCCTCGGGCAGTGGTTGGGTGACATCTCCTATCCCTAAACTAATCACTTTCTTTTTCGGATGAATTACCTTGAAACTGTTCACCTTCTTTGCGATATCGGAAAATAGGTAGTTGTTCGGTAACTTCAGAAAATGTTCATTAATTAGCGCCATATTCATTCAATTGTTTTGTTGTTGTTTTATGCGTGTTTGTGTGTTATACGTTGATCCCTCCCTCAAAAACGGTGACCGCCGCCCCCGTCATGAATAGTTTTCCGGAATCTTCATCCCAGTGGATGGCAAGGGTTCCTCCATCCATTTCGACCGCTACTTTCCGGCCGTTTTTATTGTTGACGACGCCCGCCACCGCCGTAGCGCAGGCGCCTGTTCCACAAGCCATCGTCGTGCCCGAACCCCTTTCCCATACGCGCATCCTCAGTTTGTTCGGGCCTTCGACGCGGACAAATTCCACATTGGTACGATCCGGGAAAAGCGGATGATGCTCCAGCAAAGGCCCTACCCGCGGGAGGTCGATCGCATGGATATCCTCGTCGGTAAAGATCACCAGGTGCGGGTTTCCCGTCGATACCACCGTTCCGGTATACCTCGTTCCGCCCGCTTCAACCTCCAATGCCGTCTCTCCTACGGCGGGGACGCCCATATCGACCGTCACCTCCGCCACCGCTCCGTCCCGAACGGCGAGCGCGATCTCTTTTATGCCCGACAGCGTCTCCAGCGTGATCTGCTTCTTATCCGTCAGTCCGTTATCGTAGACATATTTCCCGATACAACGGGTTGCATTTCCGCACATCAACGCCTCCGACCCATCCGCATTAAAGATACGCATACTGAAATCAGCCACCTCCGACGCACCGATCAATACCAGGCCGTCCGATCCGATTCCCGTATGGGGAGCGCTCCATTTGATAGCCAGCTCTTCCGGCTTTTCCAGGGGAAACGCCATCGTGTTGACATAAATATAATCGTTTCCGGCTCCGTGCATCTTTGTGAATCGTATCGTTTCTGTCATTTTGTATACTATTTATTGCTTATTGATGTTATTTTGTTTTTCAACGGTACAAATATATATCTTTTTGTTACAACACGAAGAATATCTTCCCTTAAATGTTTCATAAAATATGCCGTTACTGATAATTTGTTTAATATAAACGGCAAAAGATAACGATTTGTCGTATTATCTGTTTGCACACCACGAAATTGTAAGAAGACCCGGAGGGCGAAGCATTAAAAAAGGGAGGCGGCGGCATTTTCGGCGCACCGTTCGCCGTCCATCGCCGCCGAAACGATACCGCCGGCATAACCGGCTCCCTCGCCGCAGGGAAACAACCCTTTCAGCGTAACGTGTTGACTCGTCTCACGGTCGCGCAAAATACGGACGGGCGAGGAGGTACGGGTCTCTACGCCGATCATCAGCGCTTCGTTCGTAAGAAAACCCGCAGCGCTTTTACCGAAAAGCTGTAATCCTTTCTGCAAGCGGGCGGTGATACATTCAGGCATCCAGAAATGGAGCGGCGAGGCAAGCAGTCCGGGCGTATAGGATGACGCCGGCAGGGAGGAGGAGTTCTTTTTCCGGACAAAGTCGCCCATCCGTTGCGCGGGAGCCGTCTGCTTCATGCCGCCGTTCAGCCAGGCCTGCTCTTCCAATTGTTCCTGGAATTTCATCAGCGACAACGCCTTATGGGAGGCGAACGCGGGGAAATCTTCGGGGTGTATCTCGACCACCATACCGGAGTTAGCCCACTCCGATCCCCTGTTGGAGGGCGACATGCCGTTGACGACGACCTGCTTCGCACCGCTGGCCGCCGGAACGATGAACCCTCCCGGGCACATACAGAAAGAGTAAACGCCCCGCCCCTCTACCTGTGTCACATAACTGTATTCGGCGGCAGGCAGGAATCGCCCTCTTCCCTCCCTGCTGTGGTATTGGATCCGGTCGATCAGCTCCTGAGGGTGTTCGAGGCGGACGCCGACGGCAATGCCTTTCGCTTCGATGGGGATCTGTTGCCGGTGGAGGTAATCGTAGACGTCGCGGGCGGAGTGTCCGGTAGCCAGGATGACCGCTCCGGCTTCAAACGCCTGCCCCGCAGCGGTGATGATGCCGGTTACCCGGTCTTCTTTGATGATCAGGGACTCCATACGGGCCTCGAAATGCACCTCCCCGCCGCAACGCAGGATCTGTTCGCGTATCCGCTCGATCACGCGCGGCAGTTTATCCGTACCGATATGCGGATGGGCGTCCGACAGGATCGAGGAGCTTGCCCCATGCTGGCAAAAGAGGTGTAGAATCCGCTCTACCGTTCCCCGCTTCTTGCTGCGCGTATACAGCTTCCCATCCGAATAGGCGCCGGCGCCGCCCTCGCCGAAACAGTAGTTGGATTCGCCGTTCACCGTATGCTCCCGGCTGATCAGCGCAATATCTCTCTTTCGGGCATGCACATCTTTCCCCCTTTCGACGATCACCGGCCGCAACCCCAGCTCAATCAACCGCAAAGCGGCAAACAGTCCGCCCGGCCCGGCGCCCACGACGATCACCGGCCTGCCGCCTGAAACGTCCCTGTATTCGATGGACTGAAATTCCGCCTCCTCCGGCTCTTCATGGATAAAGGCGCGGACTTTCAGGTTGACATAAACCGTTCGCTGCCGGGCATCGACGGAACGTTTCAGTACGCGAACGGCGCGTATGCCGGACAGGTCATCCCCTGTCTCCCGTGCGACGGCCTGTTTCAAAGCCTGCTCGCCGGCGGCCTGTTCAGGCAAAAGGCGGAGTTGAAGTTCTTTTATCATGTGTATTTCCGTACCATATATATAATAGGTTTCTCAACCGAACAACTGCCGGAAAGCCTCTTCCACTTTCTTTACCTGCACAAGCTGTATCGTGCATTTCGAGTGGTCGAACCCTTTCAGGTTGTTGTGGGGGATAAGGATACGGTTGAATCCCAGTTTCTCGGCTTCCAGGATGCGCTGCTCGATGCGGTTGACGGGGCGTATCTCTCCCGACAGCCCGACTTCGCCGGCCATGCATGTTCCCGTTTCTATACTGATATCCAGGCTGGAAGAGAGGATGGCGCTGATCACCGCCAGGTCGATCGCCGGATCGTTGACTTTCAGCCCGCCGGCGATATTGAGGAAAACATCTTTCTGCACCAGCTTGAAACCGGCGCGCTTCTCCAATACGGCCAACAGCATATTCATGCGCCGCAAATCAAAACCGGTGGAGCTGCGCTGCGGCGTCCCATAGACAGCCGAACTGACCAACGCCTGCGTTTCGATTAAAAACGGGCGGACTCCCTCGATGGCGGCGGCGATGGCGACACCGCTCAACCCCTCATGGCTTTGGGTCAACAGCAACTCCGAAGGATTGGTCACCTCCCTAAGGCCGTTTTGCCTCATCTCATAGATACCCGCCTCAGCCGTACTGCCGAAACGGTTCTTTATACTCCTGAGGATGCGGTACATATAATGTTGGTCTCCCTCGAACTGAAGCACCGTATCGACGATATGTTCCAATACCTTAGGCCCTGCGATATGCCCCTCTTTCGTGATATGCCCGATCAACAGGACGGGGACGCCGCTCTCTTTCGCATATTTCAGGATGGCGGCGGCACATTCACGCACTTGCGACACGCTGCCGGGCGAAGATTCGATCATCTCCGTATAGATAGTCTGTATAGAGTCGATAATGACCAGGTCGGGCTCTATATTCCGGGCTTGCACAAAGATCTGCTCCAGATTGGTTTCGCAAAGGATATGACAGGCGGGATTATCATAGGGGAGGCGGTCGGCGCGAAGTTTGAGCTGGCGTCCGCTCTCTTCCCCGGAAACATACAACGTCTTCAATCCCTCCAACCCCAGCACCGTCTGCAACACCAGCGTAGACTTACCGATACCCGGCTCTCCCCCGATCAGGACAAGCGACCCTTTCACCAACCCTCCGCCAAGCACGCGGTTCAGTTCCCCATTCTTCATATCTATCCTCTCCTCCTCTTCCGACGCAATCTCTTTCAGCAGCATCGGACGGCTCTTCTGCCGCTCGTCGCCAAAGCCCGGCACACCCCGTTTCTGCGCCGTCTCTTTCGCCACAAACTCCTCCACATACGTATTCCATTCCCCGCAGTTAGGACATTTCCCCACCCACTTCGGAGAGTCCGCCCCACACTCGGAACAAACATACACCGTCTTCGTCTTCGCCATCCACCATCAAATTTGCAACAAAGATATAGAAAAATAGTGGATAGTGAATAGTGAATAGTGAATAGTGAACAGTGGATAGTGAATAGTGAAAGGCTGTATGTCTATGGTAGAGACTTCTGTCCTGTTTTTTTGGTTTATCCTTAAGATCCTTAAGATCCTTAAGATTCTTAAGATTCTTAAGATTCTTAAGCCACTTAAGCTTTTTGAAGAACAAACGATAAGCTAACGCCAACGGGACGGGAGCCATTTTCAACGGGACGGGAGCTATTCTAAACGGGACGGGAGCTATTTTTATTTGCACGGGAGCCATTTCCGGCTTTACACTATTGTATAGTCCCGGCTACACTTATAATGACGACGAATCATAATCGTGTGAAAATCAAATAGTAACCGTCATTGCGAACGCAGTGAAGCAATCCAGGAGTGCGACACACAGACGCACCTCTGGATTGCTTCACTGCGTTCGCAATGACGGTTACTATTTGATTTTCAGGAGATTACGATTCGTCGTCATTATAACCGAGCGCAAGCAAGAACGTCATGTCGACCGAGCGCAGCGAGTG
>JAISRY010000016.1 GCA_031273385.1 Tannerellaceae bacterium
AAGCGAAACCACCATCCGCCACCTGAAAGCGGTTAAAAAGTGAATAGTGAATAACGAATAGTGAATAATGAATGGTAGGGGCAGACCTGTGTGTCTGCCCTTATTCGTTATTGGGTATGTGCGTGTCTGCCCCTACGATTATAAACCTCATTTTCACCTAATTCAAACAACAAAACAACCTCAGTAGCAGCCCGTTGAATCCCACATCCCTGACCTCATTACCGCGCAAAGGACGGTGGTTTTATTTCGTTCCGAATCGGGAGGTGTCTATTTTTTTGTCGGAGGGGGTGGCATCTCCGAGGCGGAGGGTGAGGGAGACGGTGATAGACCTTGAATCCGGGATCATGTTCATGCGCAGGTTTTGAGAGCTGTGTTTCATGGTCATATCGGGCATCCAGGTATTGAAGAGGTCGGAGCCTTTCAGCCGGAGTTCTGCCATGTCGCGCCAAAATGTCCATTTGATGCCGGCGTCTACGTTCCAGATAGGGGATAGTTCGGCTGGGCCTTGGATGTTTTTGGTGATGTATGCTCCGGTGATTTCCAGTTTTATAGCGGGTTTGGATGATATATTGATCGTATTGTCCAGGCGTGAGTAGAAGACTAAACGGTCTTTTTTGAATGACAGGTCGTGGAAATGGGCGCTTTTGACTTTGTCATAGAAACCGTTGAGCGTCAGGCGGGATTCCAGGGGGCGGGCAATGTTAAAGGGGATGATCAGGTTTAGGCCTGCCATCTGTTTATAATCAAAGTTCAGGGACTGGTAGATCAGCGCCAGCCTATCCGGCGCCTGGTAGGGTAACTGGGCGGAATAATCTTTCATGTACTGATAGAAAGCTGTCAGGATATATTTACTCTTCAGGATATAGCTTAGTTGTCCGGAATACTCCCTGTAAGGCTTCAGCAGCGGGTTTCCATGGAGTTCGGCATATCCGTTGAGGTAACTGATGCCGCCATGCAGTTCCCAATAGGTAGGGTAGGCCTTGTCTGAAGAGAATGACAGTTGCATGATATGGGACGGGGAGATGGAGTAGGTTGCTTCCAGCGCAGGGAAGATCGTCCATTCGCCGACGTCGGCAAGCCTGTAATATTCCCCCGTCAATGAGGCGGATAGCGACAACTTTTCTCCCATGCTCTTTTGAAAACCGGCATAAACATTGGCCGTATATTCTTTCAGTTTACTGTCCATATTGTTTTGCCCTGTCCCCCCGTCATACTTCTGTGCGCTATGGTCTGCGGCGTACAGGTATTGCGCCCCGTATGTCAGTGTCCAGCTTTCAATCGGATGGCTGTTGTCGGCAAATAGCCTGTACTGGTTGATCTCTTGCCGGGATTTGGCGATAAAATCAGACTCTTTCCGCTCTTTTTTTTCTGTGAAATGTTGGGAGGTGCGGTCTCTGTAGCCGGTGTATTCCATGCCGGCTTTCAGGCCGGAGGGGGAGGAATAGTCCAGCAGTAGATGGTGCATTTGTATGGGTTTATCTTCTTGTTTATGGTTGGCCGATTGGGAAAAAACGCCGTCCGAGTTTTCGTTATTGTTCATTCCGGCAATGATTTGCGAGGTATAGGCGAGGCCGACCCTGTCTTTGTCCGATAGCTTGTAGTCCATCGCCAGGCGGAGGTTGTGTTCGTTCGCCTGGCGGTTTCCCCTGTTAAACTGCCCGATCTCGTGAACGGTTCCGTTGTAGAGGTGAGAGGAGTAGATGTCGACGTCGTCTTTTGTGTGTACGCCGTATTGACCTGTCCCGACACGCCGTCGGTTGAACCGCCTCCTTTCAGGATAATGTTAATGGCTGCCCCGCGTATGTGGTATTGCGGAGGGGTACTGTACATGATTTCAGCCGATTGAACCTGGTCGTAGGGGAGCATTTTCAGGGCGGCTATCAGATTGGCTACCGGCATTGAGGTCATTTTCCCGTTCACTAAAAGAGTGACCCCGGTCGAGCCGGCCAGTATCAGACTGCCGTTTTGTTCCCTGACGCCGGGCAATTGCAGCAGGGATTCGTAGGTATTGCCGACGACTTTCCCCTGTAATAAACGGGGCATATCGTACGTAATCCTGCCGTCAACGAGCTTGACGACAGGGCGTTCTCCTTTCACCACGATATCTTCGAGTTGGTTGTCTTTCTCCGTCAGCTGAATCATGATCTCCTGCCGGCCGGTATAGCTGTTTTCATACGTTTCGTAAGCCAGGTGCTGGACGATCAGCCGGTATGACGTTACATCGGAAGCCATATTGAAAGCGCCCAACGAGTCGGTGGTGGTGGCGTTAACATAAATGGAGTCCGGCGTCTGCATCACAATTGTTGCGCTTTCAATGGGTAACCGTTCCCCGTTGACGACGATTCCATTGATCGTTTGCGCATTGACGCCTGGCGCCAATAGGAGTGGTAATAAACAAAATCTCATTCTTTTCATATCTGTCATTTTTTGACAAAGGTGCGTGTAATTTCCATGCCATATCATTATCAGATGCTTATATAATCTTATTTTGTCTTATCATACGGGACGATATAGGATTAGAAGTTGTATATTTGCTTTTGTAAAGAGGTCATAGAGGAAATTATAGGAAATATGTGGAGATTTAAACATGTCATCGTTGTCATTATCGTGAGCATATCTGTCCTTTTTGTGTTCAATATAGTCTGTTTAAAGGGCTTGTTTCATTCTATAGAGGCGGATACGGAGCGGGTCATCTCTTCCTGTATAGAGGAGGCGGATAATAGGGAGATGCAAATCCGTATGGATACGCTTTCCCGGTATTCGGATGATATCCATCTCATTATGATTGATAAATCTTTCAGGCCTGATTCCACATCGGAAACCGGTACGCTTCAAACGACGATCCGTTCGATAAGAAACGATAACGATACGGCAACCAGGGTTCGTTCGGAGGCGTTAGCCCCCAACCGCGCTGCGTTCAGCCAACTCTTAAGTGAGATCAGGGCGACCATACACCAGAATATGGATGATCTGCTGCCTGTCGATTTGCAGAGGCTGGACAGCCTGCTCGCCATGGAGTTAGAAAATAGAGGTATCCATTCGGAGGTGTATTATACGGAAATAATAGATAAAGGGACGGGAGCCGTTTTGCGGACGTCACGTGGCGGGGCTTCCGGCGGATCGACGGACGATGATGCAATCCTATATACCTTTGATCAGGAGAACGGCTATGCCTACAGGGTACATATCGCTTCGCTGACACGTATCGTTTTTCAGCAGATGTCGGGTATCCTGGTTACTACCTTTCTCATCATCGTTCTGTTGGGGATTGCGTTCTGGTATCTTATCCGGACGGTTATGCAGCAGAAAACGCTGGAGGAGATGAAAGACGACTTTACGAATAATATGACGCATGAGCTGAAAACGCCGATAGCGGTAGCCTACGCCGCCGTCGATACGTTGTTGAATTTCAGTCAGGGGGACGACCGGGAAAAACGGAAGAAATACCTTCAGATGTGTATGGATCAGCTCACCCATTTGGCCGGCCTGGTCGAACAGATCCTGTCTGTGAGCCGGGAAAGGGGCAAATCCATTACGCTTCAGGCAAGCCATGTCGAAGTGAAGGCCATGATTGATCAGCTGATCGAGCTACACCAGGTCAAGGCCAAAAAGGAGGTGGAGTTCCGGGCGTGCATCAGGCCGGAAGAGTTGACGGTGTATGCCGACCCCGTTCACCTGAACAATATCATCAGCAATCTGATAGACAATGCCATCAAGTATTCCGGAGAGAAAGCGGCCGTCGAAATAACGGCCTGCCGGGAAGAGGCGTTTCATGTGCTGACGGTAAAAGATCATGGGATAGGGATTGCCCCCGATCATATCGAACATATCTTTGACAGGTTCTACCGCGTCCCCAGCGGATACCTGCACAACGTAAAGGGGTATGGCCTGGGGCTGTTCTATGTCAGGCAGATGGTGGAAAAGCATAACGGAAGTATATCCGTCAAAAGCGGGGTGAATAAGGGGTCTGTATTTACGATAAAACTACCAATACAATGAATGAGAAAAAGAAACCGAAAGTGCTTCTGGTTGAGGATGAGATAACACTCTCCATGATTATTAAGGAGACAATGGAGAATGAGGGGTTTGATGTGACGAATGTGCCGGATGGCGTCAAGGGGCTGCGCAGCTTTCACGACTGGAAGCCCGATGTGATCATCGCCGATATCATGATGCCGGAAATGGATGGGTTTGAAATGGTGAAAAGAATAAGGAAGATCGACGAGGTAACGCCTGTCCTGTTCCTGACGGCGCGGTCGACGCTGGACGACCTGGTGGCCGGCTTTCATATCGGCGCAAACGATTACCTGAAGAAGCCGTTCAAGATGCGGGAATTGATTGTCAGGGTCAAGTCGTTACTCTACCGGGCTATGCCAAGGGAGACCGACAAAGAGGAGTATGACATTGGGAAATACCACTTCAATACCACCACGCAAACCCTGTCGTACAAAGGGGTGGACCAGGAGCTGTCGTACCTCGAAAACGAAGTGCTCAAATACCTGTGCGGTAACCTCAATAAGGTGGTTGAAGTCCGGGATCTCCTCCGTGACCTATGGCATGACGACAGCAATTATAACCGGAATAGCCTGCATGGATTTATCTACAAGTTAAGGAAACGCCTGGCGGCGGATAAGCAGGTTAAAATCGTCAATATAAGGGGAATCGGATATAAATTGATTGTTATACAATGGCACAAAAAAACAATAAAACAATGAAAAGAGTCATTTTATTTATCTTTGCCATGGCCGGTTTTACCATCGGTGCGGTGGCGCAAACAAATTTGAAAGGGAACGGCGATATGCAGGAAGTTCACGATTTTTTGAAGAAGTGCGGCCACTATTTTATAGCGACCACAGAGGGAGACCAGCCGAGGGTTCGTCCTTTCGGAACGGTTCATATTTTTGAGGGAAAGCTTTATATTCAGACAGGAAAGGCCAAAAAGGTGGCCAAACAGATCAAGGCGAATCCCAAAATCGAGATTTGCGCGTTCAACGGCGCCGACCAATGGATACGCATTCAGGCAGTTGCCGTCGAAGACGACCGCCGCGAAGCCAAAGAAAGTATGCTGGAGGCCTATCCCAGCCTGAAAGGAATGTATTCGGCGGATGATGACAACACCCTGGTCTTGTACCTCAAAGATGTCGTCGCCTACCTCTCCTCCTTTTCGGCAGAGCCGAGGGTGATTAAGTTCTGAGTACCGGTAAGGCGCTACAATGTAGATCCGGTTTTACACAATAGTGTAGCCGGAGCTACACAATTGTCTATGTCCGGCTACACAATTGTGTACGCCTGACTACACAACTGTCTACGCCCGGCTACACTATTGTGTATTTTTTTTCAAAGAGTTTGCACATGCGATTTTGGAAAAGTACGCATACTCTTCCGGGAAAGTATGCATACTCTTCCGGGAAAGTATGCATCCTTTTTTATGCCCGAAAGGCATGATTTTCATAACTGTTTTTACGAGTACCCAATAAACTGCATTTATCAAAAAGGGAAATGACGGCGATTGCTTGATTTTCATGCGATTATACAAAAGTAGTATCCGTCATTATAACCGAGCGCAAGCAAGAACGTCATGTCGACCGAGCGCAGCGAGTGGAGACACCTCTGATCGACCCGTCCGCCCTTGCGATCGGAGGTGTC
>JAISRY010000050.1 GCA_031273385.1 Tannerellaceae bacterium
AAATAACCTGTCTCATTTTTCATTCATTTAAAGAAGTTTCAGGCCACAAAATTAACGATATTCTTTTACACACAACCAGGATTTCCTTATTAATGTTTAAATCCGCACAAAAAAAAGGAATCCTGAAAATCCTGATTGATAATGCCGTTATATTCGGAGAAAAGATTATTTTTGTGGAGGAAATAAAAGATAATACGTCATGAAAAGATTCATAGTTGTCCGGATGGTTGTTTTATTGGTGATTGTTCCTGTTTTTTGCCTGGCACAGGAAACGGTTCCTTTTGGCGTTTGTGCGCATCTTCAGTCGGGGGAAGAACATCAGCAGATGCCGCAAAATCTTCAGATGATACGGGAGGCGGGTATTCGCTGGATGCGGACCGATTTCTCGTGGAGCGGGGTTGAGTCGCCGCAGGGGACGTGGCATTTCGATCATCTCGATAACATGGTCGACGAGTTGGAAAAGGCGGATATCCGGATACAGGGGCTTCTCCTTTATAGCGTCGACTGGGCAAATCCGGCCTACCAACACCTGGACGCCTGGCTGGAGTATGTCGAGCGTACCGTTACCCGTTACCGCGAAAAGGTGCGCTACTGGGAAATATGGAACGAGCCGAACATGTTCTGGCACAAGATGGGGGGCGAGCCGTTGGCCTATACCCGGCTTCTTGAAGTGACATACAAGAAAATCAAAGAGATTGATCCCGGGCTGACCGTCCTTTATGGCGGGGTATCCAGCCTCCCGTACGATTTTATCGAAAAGTCGTTTGAGGCGGGAGCCGGTCAGTTTTTCGATCTGTTTTGCTTCCATCCCTACCGTCCGTTTATCACCTCCGTTGAGCAGTCGGCCAAGTACTTCAACGATATTGAACGGTTGCGCACCCTGATGGCGAAATACAACCTGGACAAGAAAAAGATATGGATCACCGAAATGGGAATGACCACCATGGCGAACATTAAGACGTCGGACAAAGAGGCTTTCCATGAAGCAAGGGAGAGCGGAAAAGAGTGGACGGTAGCCGTCGTTTCCGACAATACCTTTCCGGTAGACGACGCTTTTCCCGAAGAGGCTATCCGGTCGTTTTTCCCCGAAAGCTACCGATTGGATTTCATTTCGCTGCTCGACCTGAAGCGTATTCATCCCAGCCGGTACGACGCCGTCTTTTTTCCGCCGACCGAAAACTTCCCGCTGCATATCAACATGCATATCATCCCTTACCTGACGGATTATCTGTTGGCCGGCGGAAAGGTATACTACTATGATGCACGGGAGGGGACGATGTATTTCTACGACGACGCCAAGGCAAAGGAGGATAACCAGGCCATCTATCTTGGGCAGACCATTCTCCTTTCGCTGCGGTTCGGGGTAGAGCGGTATTTCTGGTACGAGTTTCAGTCGCCCGAACGGAACCTGTTCGACAGGGAAGATAATTTCGGCCTCGTCCACAGGGAGCTGGGCGCCAAGCCCTCCTACCATGCTTACAGTACGTTGTGCCGGATGTTTCCGGAGGGCTCTGTGATCGACCCATCTGTTGAATGGAAGCAGAAAGAGGCCTACCTGGTGGTCAGTTGGACGCAGAAAGACAAGACGCGCGTTTGGGCGGCCTGGTCTCCCGCGGGCGTCCGTAAGGCGAAAGTGAAGATAGGGAAAGGATTGCGGCAGGCGCTCGATCACCTGGGGAGGGAGTTGCCGGTGGCTGAAAGCGCCGAAACGCTGGAGCTGCATCCCGGCGTGACCTATCTCGTCGGCGCTGCATCGCTGGATTTTACGGAATAGAATGTTTAGATAAAATAATGTATACTATCATGAAAACAAAAATTTTACTCACCGGATGCTTTCTTATTTGTCTGTGTTTTTCCGGATGTAAAGACGAAGAGAAAGGGATCACCGGCATCTCCGTCACTCCGGCGGCGGTGACTGCGCTGGATTTAGGGGAAACGGCTCAACTTACGGCTGTGATTGCGCCGGCTGATGCCGACGAGCGGGAAATTTTCTGGGTTTCGTATGATTCGACAGCCGTCAGGGTAAGCGGTAATGGCATGGCGGCGACCGTCACGGCGCTTGCCCCGGGTACCATCGCCGTCTTTGCGACGACAAGGAACGGCGTAGTGGTCAGTAATGAGGTGAACGTAACGGTCGTACCGCCCGATTATGCGGGATTGATTATCGGCGAATATACCGGTACGGCGATAGCGATGGGCATGACGCTGCCCAATACAATGGCTTCACTGGAGCGTGTGGGTGACGAAAAAGGGATCGTCAAATTCACGATAAACGCCAACGTGCAGGGATTCGGTACGCTGGTTGGTATGGCTGAAACGGTGGCGCTCAGGGAAACCTCGCCAAATCAATTCTCCCTGCAAGGTGAAGCGACCCTTGAAATGCCCATGGGGATGGGGACTCTTGGGCTGGATCTTACCGGTACGGCTAACGCCACGGAGGGCACGCTTGAGGTAAGCATGGTAGCCGTTCCCGGAAGTCCTGTGGCGCTAACCATCAGCTATACGGGAAACCGGTCTGCCTGGTCTGTCTTTACGGAAGCAGGGAGATAGGGGATTCACTCTGCGTACATTTCCCCTATTATATCGACATATTTCCTGAGGATAACGGGGCGGCGCAGTTTTAGGGTATCCGTCAATTCGCGCCCCTCCATCGTAAAGGGTTCGGCAAGCAGGGCGAAGCGTTTGATCTTTTCGTATGACGCCAGGTCTTTCTGGTGTTCTTCTACGTGCGATTCGATCAGGCGCAACACATCTTTGCAGGCGATCAGCTCTTTCCGGTCGGTATATGCGATCCCTTTTTGCAGGGCATATTCCTCCAGCGCTTCAAAGTTAGGGACGATCAATGCGCCGACAAATTTGTGCGTATCGCCGATGACGGCGATCTGTGCGATGAATTTATCATTCGTCATCAGCATCTCGATGGCTTGCGGAGCGATGTATTTCCCGTTAGACGTCTTGTAGAGGTCTTTGATCCGTTCCGTAAAATAGAGTGTGCCGCCCTCCAGCCGCCCCGAATCGCCCGTCCGGAAATAGCCGTCTTCGGTGAACGCTTTCTCATTCTCTTCGGGTTTCTTATAATACCCGGAGGTGACGGTTTTGCCTTTCACCAATATTTCTCCGGTCTCTTCATCAATCTTTACCTGAAGCCCCGGCATGACCTCGCCGATAGAACCCATCACAAAGCCGTCCCTTGGGCAGAAAGCGACCGTAGCGGTCGTTTCGCTTAACCCGTACCCGTAGGCAATGGGGATATTGACCGATTGCAGGAATATATTGACCGTATCGGCCAGGGGTGCGCCTGCCGTCGGGAAAAGGCGGCCTTTCTCCACGCCCAGCACCTTTTTCAGTACCGTAAAGATCGTTCTGTCGTAGAATTTGAATTTCAGCGTAAGCCCCAGCGGCGCCTTTTTCCCTTTGTTTTTATAGTCCAGGTTATAGGCACGCCCTGTTTTTACCGCATCCAGCGCCAACCTCCGCAAGACGTCCGGAAAGGCCTCGATCTTATCCTGCACGCCCATATAGACCTTTTCCCAGAAACGCGGAACGTTGCACATCATGGTCGGGCGGACTTCCAACAAGCTTTGCTGAATCATCTTCGGGTCGCGGTTGATGGCCACCTTGACGCCGTTGTTCAGGCACAGGTATGTCCACGCTTTCTCGAAAATATGCGTCAGCGGCAAAAAGCACATCGAGGTCTCCCTGTCCGTAATAATCGGCAGGCGGATAGCGTGAATACGCATGGCTTCCAGGAAATTGTAATGGTGGAGGACGACGCCTTTCGATTCGCCTGTCGTCCCCGACGTATAGATGATGGTCGCCAGGTCTTCGGCCGTCGCTTCGTTCATCCGTATCTTTACGGTCGTTTCCGCGAGGGCGGAATCTCCCAGCCGCAAAAAGTCTTCAAAATAGATCGACGTCTTATCTTCGGGGTTCAGCGTCACCCGCGAATCGAAAATAATCAGCTGCCTGAGGGTGGAAGAGTCTTTTTGTACCTTGAAAGCATTGTTGTATTGTAGCTGCTCGCCGACAAAGAGGATCTTTATCGACGCATCGTTGATGATGTACTCCACCTGTGCCGGGGAGCTGGTCGCATACATGGGGACAGGAACCGCACGATTCGCAAAGCCGGCAAAATCGACGATCAGGCATTGCGGCATATTTTGTGAATAGAGCCCGATATTATCAAATTCCTTAATCCCGAACTCCACCATGGCTTTCGCCGTATGCATAATTAAATTGGAGAACTCTTTCCACGAAATGTTCACCCATTTCCCCATATCGTCGTCGCGGTACTTCAGCGCTGTCCGCGAACCGTATTTGTCTGCCTGACGGTGAATGAGTTCTGAGAAGTGATAATTGGCCATATCTTTTGATTGTTTACTGTTATATGTCGCAAATGTAGCGTATTCGGTTGGTTTAGCCGATACGCCGGGATCGTTTTTTTACATAAAGGGTTCATTTTCCGCCCTCCTGTTTGTATCTTTGGCGCAAAAAATAAGATGAACAGGGAGGTATATATGGAGATAAAACAGTACGATTTCGATGAGGTCATCGACAGGAGCGGGACAGACAGTATTAAGTTCGACCTGTTGAAAGAGCGTTTCGGCAAGGAGGGGCTGCTCCCGTTGTGGGTGGCGGATATGGATTTCCGCACGCCGGATTTTATTCTGGAGGCGATCCGCAGCCGTTGCACGCACGAGCTTTTCGGATATACATTCCCCTCCGACGGCTACTTCGGGAGTATCATCGACTGGGTAGCTCATACCCATGGATGGGAGACCCGGCGGGAATGGATCCGTTACATTCCCGGGATAGTCAAAGGGATCAGCTTCGTCCTGGACTGCTTCACCGCTCCGGGCGATAAGGTGATTATCCAACCGCCCGTCTATCATCCTTTCCGCATAGTCCCTGAAGCCATGCAACGCGAGGTGGCGTATAACCCGCTGAAACTGGTGGACGGCGTCTATGAAATGGATTTTGAACACTTGGAGTCCATCCTGGATGGGCGGTGTAAGGCCTTCATCCTGTGCAGTCCCCACAACCCGGGCGGGATGGTGTGGAAGAGGGAGACGCTTGAGAGGTTGGCGGAAATCTGCGCGAGGCACAACCTGCTGGTGATCTCGGACGAGATTCATGCGGAGATGGTTTACCCGTCGTTTACCCACCACCCCTTTTCTTCCCTTTCGGAAGCGGCCGCCTCCTGTAGCATTACCTTTATGGCGCCAAGTAAAACATTTAATATAGCGGGAATCGTCACCTCATACGCCATCATACCGGATCGACGCATACGGGAAAAGTTCTATGCCTACCTCCATGCCCGGGAGCTGGACGAGGGGACGATCTTTGCCTATACCGCCACGACCGCCGCCTATACCCATGGCGCCGGATGGCTGCAACAACTGCGGGCCTACCTGATGGAGAACGTCCGTTTCGTCGCCGGCTTTATCGCCTCCGAAATTCCCGGGATAACCGTATACCTGCCCGAGGCCTCATTCCTGGTCTGGCTGGATTGCAGGGGACTGAAGCTGACGCAGGAAGAACTTGTCTCCCTGTTCATCGACGGGGCGGGACTGGCCTTAAACGACGGAAGCATGTTCGGCCCCGGCGGAGAGGGGTATATGCGCCTGAACGTCGGCTGTCCCCGCCGCGTATTGGAGCAGGCGCTGAACGCTCTTAAGGCAGGGTTCAATTCCCGGATACGTGATGGGAAAAAGTAGTATATGGTACGCGAAAAAACGGACGAAGAGAGGGGAAAGGGATATGTAGAAAAGACTGAAACGCAATCCGAGATACCTTTCTAAATCCCATTGTTGGGTATCCCTCATAATTTATCCGGAGCAAAGGAACATGCTCCGGATTTTTTTTGCACCTTTCATGCACCTTTCATGCACCTTTCATGCACCTTGATGCACCTTTCATGCACCTTTCGTGCACCTTTCGTGCACCTTTGTTTTTCTCCTAATCCCCGTTTTCAGCCAAAAAAGGGGCAAAAAAGTGGGGTAAAAAGGGAAAAAGTGGAGAGGCAAAAAGGGCTTCCACACTTGAAATTAGCGAAAAAAACGAGTTTCCGGAGAACGGGAAATGACAGCCTAACGAAACCATAAAAAACACGAAATCAGCCCTTTCTATTCTACTTACTCTCTTTCTTCCTTTCTTTAGAGAAGAGAAGAAGAGAGTAATAAGTGGGAAAGTGGGGAGAAAAAGCGAAAAATGAAAACCTTAGGAAAAAAAT